>NZ_CP036266.1:2461442-2465407 GCF_007744075.1 Gimesia chilikensis
CACCGGTAAATGACCGTCGTGTTCGTTTGGGTTTAGATTTTGAATTCGACTGCTGCTTGCTCATGTTGTTCCTCCTCAGAATAGTTTACACTCTTTTTGGAGCGCCCATTATTTCTGGGGAACTTCACATACCTTTTAGCTGCCTGCTTAAAACCTTTCTTCGTCAATAGTTTTTTAAGACGTGATGTGATCCTGTCCTTGATCAACTTTCGTAGGAAACGTTGCTTTGCTTTTTTCACAGCGATGATGGCTGCCTTGGAGATCGGGGATTCACCATCTGGATCGACATAATATGTCGGAGCGTTGAAGGCATATTGATAAAAGTTAGTCTCCCCGCTTTCCAATCTGATAGGATCTTCACTAATAAATCGCCCCAGATTTGGATTATAGTCCCTTTGGCGGAGGGTAAACAAACCCGTTGACACATCGTAGAAGTATCCTACTTCCCCTTCGAGACTGGCTCCGCAGGGTTGAAGTGAAAACCTTATTCATTGAACCAGGCAGTCCCTGGGAAAACGGTTACATCGAATCCTTCAACGGAAAACTGAGAGATAAATTGCTCAACGGGGAAATCTTCGATACGTTATGGGAAGCTAAAGTGCTGATCAAACGCAGGAGGAGAGATTACAATTCCATCAGACCGCACAGTTCACTGGGCTACAGAGCCCCGGTGCCGGAAGCAAAGCTGTTCTGCTCGCATGCTTCCGCTCCGCTCCAACAGGCGAGCAGAACAGCCATGAAAACAACAGAACACTATGTCGTGTGACTGATGTCATTCGTGGGGGCACGTCAGTGTGTAGCGACTAAAATCAACTTCTACTTCTAATATGAAACTAATTGAATGAAGGCGGGATTTTTATAAATGTGAGCCAACGTTCTTTGCGTCATTTTTACTCTTCGCTACAGTGTCGTTTGTATGCATCTAGCCAAGATTCAATTGTAATCTCCCATCTTGTTTCTTTTTTTTCGAGCCAAATTACTCTGTCTTCAGTCCAACTCATTGGCAATTTATCATCGCGAGTCATTATTATCACACTCTGTGTTCTGTTGGCATCCGCAATTTGAGCTTTAGTTGCTACATCACCATTCAATCCAACATATTTAGGTGGTATGTTCTCGTTGATGAGCAATTCACTTAACGTCATGAGAGAGTTAAAACTCATAGAATCAAGGTTCAGTATTTTAACAATCTCATCTACTTTTAATTTACAAGTCTTATAGAATTGCTCAAACGTAGCACAATTAGCAAACAACTTCACCAATTCTTCTTTGATTACAGGAAAGCTGTCCCGAACGGTTTCAGAATCTTGGAGTGGAGCTGTTTCTTTTGGAAGAGTTTCTTTCGCGACATTACAATTCTCTGATAAATTTTGTGAATTATCTGGCACTTCCAAAGTCACCTCTGGAACGCGAAAACCATGCATTTGCATCTCTTGTATCAACTCGTCTGGCACAGCTAAATCGTACTTATCAACAAAGTAGGTAATGAATGCAGGCCAGGTCCAGGTCCCATCAGTCTTCATAAAAATGGAGCCCGTTATGTAAGTTGGAGGAGTAGTTAGTGGATCGTATGCCTCGCGCCCCGCAGTGAAACCTTCATATTGTCCCTCTTCAAGATATCGCAGAATCAGGTATTTCAAAGGATGTGGCGAATCCAAGAACTCGGCCGTTTTGATACTCTCAAGTTTGTGTCGCAGTTGAGGAATCGTTTCACTGTAGTATCCAAAACATAATAAATTTTTCATTTCATTTCTCACTTATTTTCTAAACTCAATTCTCAGGTATGCGAGTCCAATCACCGGCGCCTACTTTGACTTGTTTTCCATTACAGTACACAGAATCAAATGGGAATAGCTCTCCTCCTTCCCATATTTCAATGGGAGCATGATGAGCAAGAACGGGACGGTTGATTGCTTTTTGTAATGCATATGCTGGGCCTGTACCTGTCGGTCCACAGGCACCACCATTACAGGAAATAAGCCGTATACCTACTCCCTCGTCCAAATTCAATTGTTTAATTCGGTTTACAAGCGTTTTTAAAGAGACTTCAATATCCCCCTTGGGTGTGCGTAAAAAGAATTTTCCCGAAATATCATCTGCATGGATTACAATATCATGAAAACCTGGCTCCGGGATAATATCTTTTGCCCGTTGAGCCGCTATATTATCAGCAGATCCGAGAAAAGTATTTAATGCGCCTTCTTTAGCATTTTTAAATTCTGCCTGAAAGAATTCGAGAAGTTCATCGGTAGGCTTAAGGAATTGATCACCACACCCCCCCATGACTGTTCCGACGAGTCGCTTTCCTTTTTTCGGTGGCAGACCAGGTGTGCCTTTTGCCTTAACAACAACGAGCCCATCATCAACAACTGAAGATGCACCTTTGCCTACATCACATGCTTGCCTAGCTTCTGCTGCTAACAGATTGTCCACTTCAGTTAACACACCAACGGTTCGGTTCGCCTGTCTCTTTCGAACGCTGGTTACCGTTGTTGTCGTAAGTGTAAGTAGTCAGCCCCGCTGTTTTTTCAGAAACCTGCAGACGATTCGCGTCATCATAGGACTGGTCGTGATCGAGGAATCAACATTTTCCACCAGACGATTACCAACCGGATCGTACACAAACGTTGCCAGAGTCGTCCCCAGTGAATCGGTATAACGTTCCGAAACTTTCTGCGAAGTCGAACGTAAGTCCAGGTCGTGACGTCGCCATCCAGATTCACACGCTGTGTCCGGTTACCGGCGGCATTATAGGTATCGGCAAAGGACGAGAAGGCCGTATTACCCGCTCCAGCTGGTACAAGGTTGGGGGCAAGGTCAACTCTACTGGAAACTCTCACAACAAATGGATCAAGTTAAGGGGAGCATGCCAATTGGGAACCCATGTTGTCAAAATACGTTTCAATTCATCTGCTCGAGATTGTAAGAGAGGTGCACAAGGCTCCTTGCAAGGGCCTTTTAAGTGTGAAATTGGAAATATTTTCTGTTCAGGATTAAAAAACATTATCCGTTGTCTTTATCGCTCTTGCGAGTTCAAATACTCTTCAAAATCGCACGCAGGAACGACATCATAATTTTTTTCACGTAAGCGACGGATGAATTTCAGAAGTGCTTCCTTGTATTGCGTTGCTCCTTTAGTAGGATTGATTTCCATTCTATATGGATAAAAAAGAAACCCATCTATCATATCTATTTTCTCTGGATCATAATCATCATTCTTATCTATAAATATATCTAGGTCTTCTGTTTCAATATTTGCATTCTCACTTTTAGCAGCGAGTATAGATTCAACAACGTGGATGAAATCTAAATAATTTAAATTTGTCCTAACGAATGCAGTACAGTAAAGAGAATTCATTGTAATCCACCTTTATGGGAGAATCGGTACACGCGGCCCCTTATCAAATTTAAATCCACGTCGGATTATTGAGATATCAATTTTCTTATCCACTCCTGGATCAACATAATCACCCAAAATTTTAATTAATTTATTTCTAAGACCACGAAGTCCTGCCTCACCGGCATGGATCCTACCTTGTCTGATTGCCTCTTCCATTGTTCTAAACTTTGCACTCCCCGGATTAGGGTTTCCAAATCTCTTACGAATGAGTTTTTCAAATTCTTCAGGTGAAACCCGAACTGCAAAATCAAAATCAGTAAGTTTCCCTTTTGCTCTTCCCCCATGGCATATAATATCGTCACCATACTTTCCTGCATATTTTCGAATTACTTCAGCTGCCTCTTGAAAGGCATCAAGAGTAGTATGCAACCTTCGTGCTTTCATTGCTGTGCGTAGTCCAAACGAAAGATTGTTCCCACCTTCTGCTAGACCAACATCTGAAGTTCCCCAGAAATAGTGGGCGCTGGGTTTAGGTTATACTGCTTGTTCAAACATTTCGGGGCTTTGGTATCCCAGAGACGAATGAAGCCTCTCACGATTGTAGAACACTTCGATGTACTCAAAG
>NZ_CP036266.1:6913247-7091693 GCF_007744075.1 Gimesia chilikensis
ACGACGCTGAAGTAACTGGCCTGGCCGGGCAGGTTTTTCATGCTGCGTGCCAGATCACTGTTGGGACGGGCCTTGATCAACAGATCGACAAATCCCTGCTTCTGTTCTTTATCGATATGGGCTCCGAGTGTCAGCTGCTGGGCTTCATTGAGAAAATATTCAATGTTCTCCAGGTTCTGCTTGCCCGACATTCTCCGCAGTTCGTAAGCCGCATTGGACTCACCATCCCGCTGTTGTAACTGTGTTTCGATTGCCGTGCGGAAAAAGCCCAGAAACGTGGTCCGCATCAGTTCTGGAATTGAACTCATATCAAGTTGTGCAGCCGCATCGAATTGAGTCGTCAGCTGCTGATATTGTTGGGCTGGATCTTTGAACTGATGTGTTTCAAAAACTTCCAGATCGAGCGACGCCTCTCCCCGCTGATGAAACTGATGAGCATATTTATCTTCGATGCGAAAGTAAAAGGCGCTGTTGCCCGCTTCGACTACATACAAGCCTTCCTCGCGGGGCAGACGCTCTTCTGCATTCATGAAACCGGGCAGAATACTCTGAAAAGTTTCAATGAAGGAACTGATTTTCGAGACGGGATAATAAGGGATAAAAACCGGCTGAGGCAGCAGACCTGTTTTCAGGTATAATTCGAAACCCAGATTGCGATTCTGATCGAGGCCCTCCAGGTCGTTCACATTTGCCAGTGAGGCTGAAGCGATCTCAGCAATTTCAGGTCGCTCTGCCAGTTCAAAAATGAAGTCGATATCCTGCAGGATCCGCTCCACACTGGCAACATTCACCACGATGACAGGTTTGGGCAACAGAGCTTCGACAGACTGACTTTTTTTCTCTGGCTCCTCGTCCTTTTTTTTCTGGTCCGACTCCTGTGCCTGTAATGAGCCGCAACAGAACAGGGCCATCAGTAAGGTCAGACTAAACACGCAGCGCCAGCCGAATTGTCGTTGAGTAAAGTTCGGAGCAGAATATGGAAAAATCATACGATCCCTTTTCACAGACGTGAGTTTCATCAGATTACTTCAAAAGCCCGACCCATCGCCCGCAAGATCTGATTGCATTTAGAGACCGGCACAGCCACTGATTTTATGCCATATTCTGTGCCAGAGAAGCCGGGGCGAGACAGGCCTGCTGTCGCGCTATCATCCTGTATACCCCTGAAAAAATCAAATAGATTCAGGGAATCCGGAATTTTAGATCAGCGTGCATCGCAAGGGCGTCTGAGTTGTGAAACACACCAATGTGTTACAGAGACGGCACTTGAGGCAGGTTGAGATTATCCAGGAGCTTCTTGCGTTCCTGCCGGTTCTTCCTGTCCTGCTTGTAATGGTGTGGCAGGACGCGTTGATGATAAGTCTCCAGAGGGCGAACCAGGGTCCGATCCAGGACTTTCTTGCGCAAAGACCACTCCTGTTCCGAAATCCCCGCATTTTCCCGGATCTCTTCCATGGCCTCAAACGCCAGGTCAATCGCGGTCATGCTGAGTTCGATATCATGCAACGCCTGCTTCGACGTCACTGGTGGAGCCTGGGAACGATTGTCCCAGCGGGTCTTCAAATGCTGTAACAAGCCATTCAGATGGTCCCATTGCTGTCCGGTCTCCTCGAAGAGTTCCGGTTTCTCTGCAGCGAGTTCAATCGCCCGGACCACCGAGTTGATCGAACGGTCAGAGCCTGCGCCGTAATTGATCGCGTGCAGACGATGAGCAAACTCCAGTTCCGGCGGAGCATCATCAGATTTTCTATAAAGTTCAGCGACCTCATCGTGCATGAAGTAACTGATCATCGGGTCATAGATCGAAGTAAAACGGGTAACGCGCGTAATCAGTTCTACCGAGGGAGAAGGTTTCGCCATCGCATCGGATAGAGCCTTGAAGTAGAGCATCCGGCGTTTATCTTCATTGTGGATAAAATCATTCTCATTCAGCCCTTCAGCAGCAACCTGTCTGATCAGCGAACGGGGGTTGTCAGTGATCTGTTCTTTAGCCGGCTTGCGATATTTCCAGTACTGATCCGGATATTGCACCATCAGTTTATTCTGCGCTGTGACTTCGGACAGCCTGCGGAGCACGATCGGGTCGTCCTGCTCATTATGCATCCAGTTAATCAGTCGTTCGGTCCGTTGATCACGGCCCACCATCCGCTGAACTTCTTCGCGTTTCAGTCCCCAGCGCATCATTTCATAGGGAAGCGTGAAGGCAAATTGACCTGTCGCTGAACTGTTTACCGAAGTTGGCTGATCTGCCACCATCTGCTGGAGAGACTCATTGGAGTAGGCGGCCAGGTTCAACAGAACTGACCAGTCCCAACCTACCTGTGCCAGCGTGCGACGGACCTGAGGTGCCTGGAGGCGATCCAGCAGTCCGGGGCGAACAAAGCCCTCTTCAGAATTGGTCGCCAGGAACAGGGTTTCTCCATTCGCAATCTCAATGGCCATTACCTGTTTGAATTCCGACAGAAATGTGCGGGCGATTACCCGCAGAGGTTGTGCGCCAAAATCAATATGCTGGAAGCGCTGGCAGAACATGCCACCTGCTTTCAGATGCCGGGAGACATTTCGATAAAAATCAGCCGTATACTCTGACTGAGATTGAGCGACTACAGACTGCACGGGATTACTGATAATCAGGTCATAAGCAGCAGTCGTTTTTGCACGCGAGGCCATGGCCAGAGCGACAGGGGACTGCACCAGAGTGACGCGGTCAGAATCCAGTGCCGAGATCGAATTACGGGTAGCAATTTCATCCTGATATAACTGAATCAGTCCCGGATCATGTTCCAGACAGGTGATATGCTGCACTGGAAAATCCAGGCTGGAGTTAAGACTCACTCCCGATCCCAGTCCCAGAAACAAGACATCGGCGGGGCGGTCATGCAACGTTACCGGTATCACAAAAGGCATCAGTTCCCCTGTTGTATGGGGGCACAGCCCTGCATCGGTAGTGGTGACTCCTACAGGCAGCCCGCTGCGGCGGATTTGCAGCTGGTTTTCATGATATGACCAGACAGTATATGTTCCGTGGGGTCCTTCTACTTCTGACAGACAGCGACCTTCATCCATGTAGGGAAGCAGATCCGGTTTTAAGCCGTAACGGAGTCCGGTGAATGTATTCGTGGAAAACAGGAGTTTCGTGGAACGATGCGGATCATAATTATTGTACCCGGAAGTCAGGACAACCAGCAGGACCAGAGCACAACTGACGCCGGCTGTCTGCCAGCGTGACCGGGGAAAGCGGAACTGGACAGCCCAGATCAAGAGTGACAAGCAGGACAAAGCCCCCGTAGTCGCCAGAGACAGTATTTTAAGATCCACACGTGCGGTACCAATCAACCAGGACCCGCAGAGCAATCCTGCCAGCAAACAGAAAGGTTGCCAGACCGGCAGACGATAGACGGAAATGTTGTTAGTGCTGTCTGACTGGCGTGTGATCGACAGCTTCATCCAACCACCCCAGCAGAAGCCCAAAGGTGCCAGGAACAGCGTCAGCAGCCCGCCTCGTATCACCGCCAGCAGAAATGCAAATTCGATGTAAGCGTTGGCATACAGCATCCAGTTCACCAGGAATGGGAACAGTGCCAACGCCGCTGCTCCGATCAATGCAGCTCCCAGGGTCAAGCGTGATGCGAGTTGTGAACCCCGCGCTGCACTGCGTGCTTCAATCCAGTACCAGGCTGCACTGACGCCTGCGAGCAACGCCGCCCAGGCAGTCACTTTCAAATAGAGTGAGTCCGGATAGAGCTGGAAGACGACACGCTCAATGATGACAGTCAGAAAACCGGTCGCCAGGCTGACCAGAAAGCCGCTGGCAATCAGCAATCGGGAATGTTTCCACTGCATACTTCCTTTTTCGGAATCGTTTTTGGCGTTCAACGGACTGCCAGTGGTCATCGTCTGCAGCCAGCTGACCATACCGGGCAAGTATCGAGTGGCCAGCTTGCGCAGCCAGGGACTGACCACAATCAGCAGAACGATACCCACTGCGGTCCCTAGTGTGAGATTCCAGCCCAACGCGGGAACCAGGCAATAGACAGCTGATAGCAATGCGAATGTCACGCCGGTGAGAAAACGTGCAACAGGGGAGACCAGGGGGGTACTACCTTCGGACTGCTGTTCGAGTGAAGCTCTGACTGAGAACCAGCAGATGCGGGCAGTCCAGAAAACTACAGGCAGCAGGAGCACCATAGCAGAAAGTGTCATCAGTCCCGTTAAAAAGACCGGGTTAGAAACCTGATCCAGTGAGATCAGATGCAGGATCTGGTTGAGCTGCCAGAGCAGTATTGGAAAACAAAGTGTCCAGATCGAAAACAGAGCCAACGTGATGCCGGTCCGAAAGCGCTTCTGTTTCCAGCGCGTCGTTTCAGACTCGCAATTCCCTTTATCTGAGGCGGAAGAGGGTAATCCCAGCCAGATTCCCATGACCGTGGCCAGACCGATGCCTGTAACGACAGACAGATGTGCTCCAACCAGGGTCTGAAACCGCTGAATACAGGCAAGCAGAAAAAGGCCGCAAATCCAACCGGACAGGAAAGCGAACCCTAATCGCGTCTGAGCGAGAGTGAGAGTGAATTTGACTAGATTTTGAGCAAACGAACGTATCATGGCTTCCTTGCCTGTCGTTATTGATCAATCGGAATTGCATCACGGCTTAAAGTTTCATACTCTAAGTCATTCTTTAAGAGTCCCTTAGCAGCAATTTCTGCCGATAGAATCGCAGGGACCGAAGACTGTGTTTTATCGAAAATGCGTAAATATATGCAATACCAGTCGTTGTAACCCCATTACCACTTGCCCGCCAACAACACACTTGTACACTACACTAGTCAAAGATACGTCACTGAGTAAAAATAGGTAGATTCAAAAATCTCCCATTCCACTTTGAATAGAAATCATCGGTGTGAAACGGAAAACCCAACGCCCAATGGCCTCTCCCCCAGTCTCCAGACTGAGCAGCCAGCCAGAAGATCCATGGTTGCCATCACAGTTCACGTATTCTTTGATTTTCTGCTGCCTGACCTGGGTCACAGGTTTCTCAGCGTCGAATGCTGCCGAGACCAGTTATCTGGTTACAGCGAAAACTGCGTCCAGTTCAATTCAGACAGATGAGCTGAAATCTCATATCGAGTTCCTGGCCAGTGACGCACTCGAAGGACGCGAAGCAGGTACCCAGGGTGGCCAGGCTGCTGGAACCTATATCCGCAATTTTTTACAGAAGCATGGTGTCCAACCCGGAATGGGTGAAGAAGGCTACTTTCAGGAGTTCGATGGGGGATTTCGGAATATCCTGGGAGTCATTCCGGGTAATGACCCAAAATTAAAAAACGAATACATTGTCATCGGGGCTCACTACGATCATGTGGGGTACGGCAAGCCCTCCAACAGTCGGGGTGGGGTCGGTCAGATTCATAATGGCGCTGATGACAACGCCAGCGGAACTGCAGCCCTGCTGGAAATCATTGAAGCCATCTCTGAGCATAAAGAGCTCCCCCGGCGTTCTATCCTGTTCGCCTTCTGGGATGCTGAAGAGATGGGATTGCTTGGCTCCCGACACTGGATGAATTACCCGAGTGTTCCACTCGAACAGATCCAAATTTATTTCAACCTGGACATGGTCGGGCGGCTCAAAAAACAACCGCTGACTTTATTCGGCTCCCGTTCTTCCATCGGTTTGAGATCCTGCACCGTCAAATGCAATCATCGTGACACGGATCTGAAAATCAAATTTGACAGTGCGATCCGCCCCGACAGCGACCACTGGCCTTTCTATCAGAAGGGAATTCCCTTCCTGATGCTGCATACCGGGAAACACGATGACTATCATCGTCCTGAAGATGACGCCTTCAAAATCGATTACGCAGGTACCCAGAAATGTGCCCAGCTGTTGACCCAGCTGGTATTTGAATTTGCCATGCAGGATAAAAAGCCGGAATACCGTGCTGCAGATCAGGATATTCTGGCTGGGATCGATCAGGAAACAAGAATCACGACGCAGGATCCGCCCCGACTGGGTGTCGCCTGGAATGCAGACCAGTACGAGGAAGGGCATCTGATGATTACTCAGGTTCTGGCCAGTTCAGCAGCGGATGCCGCTGGCCTGAAGGTCGGGGATGAGATCATTAAAATCGACGGACGATCGCCTGTAGAAGCGCCTGGATTTGCAGCGCTGGTACGGAGTTCCCCTGAAAAGATCAAGCTGCAGATCAAACGAAAAAAGGAAGATGAACTACTGGAAATCCCGGTAGAACTTTCAGGCAATCAGCTCAAACTGGGAATTCAGTGGCAGACTGATGAAACCGAACCCGAAGTGATGGTGATCTCGAACATTATCAAATCATCGCCTGCAGATCTGGCCGGTCTAAAAATCAACGACCGGATTTATGAGATCAGCGGACGCTCATTTGAGAGCAGTGATGAATTTCGCGAACTCGTAAAAGATCTGCCTCTGCCCTTGAAACTTCAGGTCGAACGCGAGGGACGACTACAGCACTTTGAAGTTCAATCAATGAGATGAGATTTCCATTCGACCTGGTGTGCATTGAGGCCGGATTTTGTCAGTTCCTCTTTGAGCGTTTTTTCCGGTACCACGCGTGCAGAGCCTGTACGATAGACGCGAACTTTGACACCATCCTCGTCCCCGGTAGCACGCCCCGCCAGCGTGAGAATGGTTTGAATATCAGCGGGCTGATATTTTTCGCGAGGCTGTGAGTCGGCTTTGACCTTGTAACTGCGATCATCGATCAAAATATCGAGGACCTGCAAAGGGAGCTCTGCCAGGGTTTTCTGTTCTCGTGGTTCCGGTTGGATTAAAACCGGGATCATATCTGACTCCGTCGAGGCCATTACGGAGGGCGAACTCTCTTCCGCCTGTGGTTCAGCCTTCTCTTCTCCCTCCCCCGGTCCGGAATTAATGCCGGGACTCAAGCCGATAAACTGGCCCAGAATGATCCCCAGAATTAAAACGCCTCCCCCGGCATACATCATTCGCTTTGGTTGCTTGCGCATCATTCGGTCCTGTCAGTGGGTGAGAGAAAATCGCATAATACCGAACCACACCTCTGATACGGAATTCAGCTGTATGATGAGCATAGAAACATCAGGGTTGAGATTTCAGTTTTCGCATCAGGTCCAGAATCACCTCCACAATTTTATCTGAAGCATCTAACTGGACCCGGTTGGTTCCCATCCAGGTTTCATACCCTCCCAGTTTATGCTGCTCAGGTGTGGGCAGATAACCGTTGTAACCGTTTGCCAGTTCAATCGTGAAGGCATCTTCAAATGGGGCTTTTTCTTTCAGTTCCAGACCGATTTCACAGAAGGTTTCAAAGGGAATTGCAGCCACAGTCAGATCACCAATTCTCAATGCCTGTAGTATTACAGTAATTTCATCAGGACCTTCCAGCAGTCGCTGAACTCGCTCTGCATAATTCCGCTCGTAACGATGATGCTGTTCCGCACCCTCCGGTTGAGCCATCACTTTTTTGAAATAAGCCTGCATCGCGGCATCAGGTTTACGGACCTTTAATGTCAGTTCTGCATTGGCTGCTCCGAGAGGAACCCAGGTCTGATACTTTACCTGCTGACAGGCGTCGGCCACACGTCTGGCGACCAGTTCTGCCACCTGGTTCATCTTTTCGTACGCAGCCATCCGCTTGCCGGGCTTCTGGAAATTGATGTTATTGATGTCACCACTGGTGCCGTTCGACAGCATTCCCACAAACGGAGGATCTTCCGGCTTCGCACCGAGCAGGGGGCCAATTTTTTCGGAAAAGATACCGAAGTAGTCTGCAGAGATTTCTCCTTTATTGACGCCTCCCACATAATGCAGAGAGTAATTCGCCAGGAGCGCCAGTGGCCGACCATCCAGCGACTGCACACTGATGAATGAGATTTCCGGATCGATGGGCCCTGCGGGTTTTACCAGAGCGGCATTGCCCCGCGGTGGATTCATCCGCACTTTGTCGACCCCACCGAATGGATTCTTACAGAAATCAGGATTTGTCGTATACCAGCGACGGTTAAAAACTTCAGAAGGTTCATCTACGCCGCCCCAGCCGATGCGTGCCGGTTCCCGATTCTCCATCGCACAGCGGACACAGTCAGCTATTCTTCGTGCCAGGAAGTCGTGATATTTGGAACTGCTGGCGCGGGTCGCGGAATGCGTGTGAGTAGCCGCCATCAGAATATTCTCGGGTGGCAAATCGGTTTCTGCTTTGATGTAATCCCGGGCCGCCTGAAATACATCAACAGTGATCCCCAGATTGTCACAGATCACGAAGGCGATTTTAGTTTCACCGTTATCCAGTACCAGACAGCGGGCGTGCAGTTCATCGTGTACGTTTTCGGCCGGAAACGGTTTGAATCCACCGACGATGTATTCTCCCAGAGGAGGCGTAATATTGCTGGTCGCTGCCCCTGCCTTCAGAACCTTATCAGCCGCAAAAGTTGTGGTGGTACTGAATACGAACAGGAACAGACAGAAACTGGCACCCCAGATTCCTCCCCTTGACTCAAGTCGGCTGAATTTATACGTCATCTGGTCTGCTCCTCGGGATGATGGTCTGCATTGTTGTGTACGTAAGCTGCTCCTACGATTATAAGAATGAGGAACCACCAATACAACAATCTGCATCGCTGGATGAAAACAGCGGGGATCGTCAGCGCTGCTTTGCGTTCTGCAAAACCGGCAACAAGAGCTTAACCCTCTGAAACAGTCTGCGGATTCAGATCGGGAATGTCTTCAAAGGGGTGCCCGTTCTGCCAACCGGATTTCCCTGTCGCACGAAAGTGTTCCAGGCGACGAATACTGATCTCACAGAAAATGGGATCCAGGTCAGCGGTCAGGCAGCGGCGGCCCAGTTGCTCACAGGCTATGAGCGTAGTACCGGAATGAGCAAACAGATCGAGTACAAAGTCATCCTGTTGAGAACTGGCCTGCAGAATTCGTTCGACCGATTTGATCGGCTTCTGGGCATAACATCCTGAAACATTTTCTTCCATGCGATAGAAGACCTGCTGAATATCGACCCAGACATTCCCGGGCCTGATGTTCTCGGAACGGCCCCGTTCGAGGTTCTCCGTCTTTTTTCCGTTGATGTTTTTATAGTACCCGCGCAGGATCTTCGGGATATCCGTGTATTGTACTTCAAAAAATGGATTACCTCGCGTGTAATATAGCAGTTCCTGACGCACGGCCATCCAGTTTTTCTGCGTGCCATAACCACGCTGATTCCTCATGGTGACAAAGGACCGTGATTCGAACAGCCCGGTCTGCTGCATCATCATCATGAACTGGGGCAATGGTTGAAAATGCTGATTCTGGTCCGCTCCCAGCCAGACATAAAAGGAAGCATCCGAACTCAGAAAGCGGGCCGACATGCGCACCCAGTCGGCACACCACTCAATAAACGTATCGATATTACGCAGATCGAAGGCGACCAGGTTATAGGGCGGGTCCTGAATCGCCAGGACAGGACGATCCTCGCCGATCAGCCTGCTGATCTGTTCCGAATTGGTGGCATCTGCGCAGGCCACTCGATGTCGACCGGTGGGATCCTCCCAGACTTCTCCCGGCTTCAATCGGCAGAATGGTAACAGTTGTTCTCTCAAAACCAAATCTTCGTCCAGGCGCGGCAGAGGATTGTTTTTCATCTGACTCTTTCTTTCGCCGGGTTTTGTGTCAGGAAGCGAAAGGTCATTATTGCAGCTTATTGTCCGCTTTGAGTTCCATTCGCATATCATCATAGTCTTTTATTTGATGCATCAGATAAAAGATCTGGAACCAGAATATACAAATTTGTATTTTCGGGAAAGAGTTGAATCCCCCTGCTGTGGTAGATCCTGGAACTGTCACTCGATTCTATTATCAGTCTCTATAACGAGGAGCGAACAACTCAGTCTTGCAGTCAAAATCCATTCGAAACATACTTAGCAATCTTCAATAACACACACCAGCTGACAGGATGTCTCCACAAATGAAACTAGAGCTGTCCGAAAAGACAAAACTGAATGCTTCTCCGCAGGTCATTCATGAATGGCTCAGCAATCTTGAGAACTGGCCCAAGATCAACGATAAGATCAAATCGGTCACCGTGGAGGGGAATCGTTGTTTCGGTGAGATGGAGTTCAAAGGTAAAACACTGGAATTTGCCGGTATGGTCCCGGAAGATGATGACCCGTTAAAGATCACCTGCAATATTGTCATCCAGACGGAGTCGGAAAAACGAGACCCCGAACACATGACCGTGGTCTATGAAATCAGACCCGGTGGACGTGCCACTCAAATTGTCGAACGCATTATTTTCGAGAGAGAAATCCCCTTCTGGGGCTGGTTGCTCGTCAAGCTGATTATGAAAATCGGTAAGCCGACCGGTCTGACAAACCTGCAACGGATCAAAGAGCATATTACTGCGGAAGACTAACTGTAAGGAGGGTGATTTACTTGTTCTCTTTGAGAACGAATTCACCGTAGTAGCCGATATTCGACTTATACTTTCCGCTGAGCGTTGCTCCTTTCATCAAACCAATCCACTGGTACTGATGCCCGCGAATGGTCGCCTTGCCTGACAGGTTGTATTGACTGCCTGTGGATTTAAACTGAAAGGTCGCCTCATATTTGAAAGGATCCCCTTTAAACAGCCCGGTAAAGGTGGCTTTCCAGCTCCCCTTCTCGTCAGACGTAGCGACACATTTCAAGGGGCCCGTCGTATTGTACTTGCGGTTATTCCATTTCCCTTCCCAGGTCCGTGTCTCCCCAGCCCGGACCTGGGAAAGGCAGAACATCCCCAGCACTGCAATCAGCATGAATCGTGACATCGTCGCCTGCTCCTGCCTGAATCGAATTTCGAGTGAGAAAAATCATCTCTCTGACTGAAACTCGTCAAAGCGCTGACAGCAGCGACATTTTTGGTCCCTTTTTTCTGGAACCTGATATCAATCTCTCAGATATTTGCGTCCCCAACTACGCTAAACTACTGACAGGATACAGGTTGCGAAACGGTCATATTCGTGTTTCGCGGGAATCAGGCACTCTTCCGCAAAGAGTAAGGTTTAGAATTCGTTTTTAGCGAAGCAGCGCTTTCAGACTGCGTCGAATTACCAGTCGACAGATTTCGGCGGAGCCTTCGTTTGCAGTGCTGATTGTAGAGGATGCGGGAATAGCGTCCGTAGTGCAGATCGAGGACGCCGGTAGTACTGACGAAGGCCAGAATCGAACCGATGGTGACCTTGGGATAAACGCAGGCAAACCGCTTTTCATAGCGCGGTCGAAAGCGGCTCTTAAAATGTCGCAAGCCGGTAAAATCAAAAATACTGGTCAGATAATTTTCTGCAAATCGCAAGCCGTGCCTCACCAGCGCACTGTCCCCGGGCAGGCGGTGACAGTCACGCCCCAGATCCAGACAGAGCCCGGCCTGCGCAACACCTTCCTGTTTCAGCTGCTGTAATACGAAATGAATCAGGAAGGCCATGGTGCCTTTAACCGAATCCAGGCGATGCCGATAGAGTTCTGTCGCCCAACCGGTCCCATTCAAAATGGGATTACAGATCACAAAGCCTTCGATCCGTCCCTGGTATCGGGCAACGAACAGGCGCCGTCGCCCGAGTGCATGATTGTCAATTCGTCCCTCAAAAAATCGCATCGCTTTTTTTTGAGGTTTACGCGTCAACGATTCGTCGGCGACTTCAATGACCTCGGAGATGATATCGGACCAGTGCACCGGATGCAGTTGATCTGGACGAACTTCGCAGGCGGTCATCCCCTGCCGGAGGCAATAATTGGTCTGTCGGCGGACCCATTCATAGTCTTTTCCCTGCCAGGTGCAGGTATCCAGATCGATCATCGGGTCTTCGCCCCACTTGGTCACCTGAAACTGCATTTCCTGGAACAGGGGAAGATCTGCTTCTCCGATGTTGTGAAAAGCAATTGATAGTCGGTTCTGTTTTGCATACTCCAGAAATTCGCGTACCAGTTGAGGCTTATGGGGTTCGGGAGCAATCAGGCCTCCGCCGATGATGATATGCCGGTACCAGCGTTTGTAGGAGATCAATCCCCGTTTCCCCTGAGACCAGAACAGATCACGATCCGGTTCGGAAGCCAGATAGGAATCAAAATATCTGCCATGCTCAAAAATAAAATCGCGCAGTTCTGTTTCTGTGTGCTCCTCAGGCAGGCCCAGCGGTTCGTGATCGAATGCCTGATGCGAGGGATCGATCCGCCACTGTGTCCCAGCTTGTTCAAAACGGTCTGCGTTCTGACTGGTCAGCTGGTCGACGGGCAAGCCCTGGCGTGTCTGCCCCTGATCGCTCTGATGCAGTTGCAGGCCCTGTCTGGAATGAGAATCAGCTGACGACATTGGTGTGCTCCGAAAATTAACGGACCGTGGTACGGAACTTCCTCGTGTGGGAGGCAGGATTTAAAATGAATCTCTTCTTCAACTCAGGCAGCCCGTTTCTGAACTTCTGCATCCTCAGACTGCTGAACCAGGCTCTGCGGGTGCATCAGAAAGCCGCGCAGCGTATTGATGAACGCTGCAGACTGATTTCCGTTGACCATACGATGGTCCAGCCGCACAAACAGGGAAGCCTGTTTACGCACGACGACTTTGTCATCCACAACGACAGGGCGTTTTTCAGTCGCTCCCATGGTGACGGCGATACAGTATGCATTCAGCGGGAGCGACGCGGGTTTATGGGCAATCAACGGCGGTGCACCGGAGAATCCCAGATAATTGACGAATGCCCCGGCATGATTCAGTCCCTGCTGCCAGGGCCAGATGGTGGGAGCCCGAAGCCAGTTGCCGGCCGTGAATCCAACTTTTGATGTGTGTAGAATCCAGGAAAGCCGGAGCCAGTGACCCAGGTTGATCAATGCGTTTTTAAACGTCGATCCCTCTTTGACGCGTTTTTTATCACGGGCCACCTGCATCGATTTTTCTCGGGCAGATTCCCAGAAGAAACCCGCGATCTCGTCGAGTGAATAATCTTCGGCTTTCCGCATGAAGACACAATCGACTTCGCCCGTGCTGGTCTGCAGCATCGGCATGACGATATTCACGCCCTCGTACTGATAAACTTTTTTCCCAATCACCCGGCGGTTGACTTCTGGATGCTGTCGCAGGCTTTCAGCCACGGCACGGACCAGAACATGCGCGGGAGTGAGCAACGTGCGGTTGCGGCTGCGCTGCTCTTCCAGAAAGGATTCCAACTCTTCGGTATCGACCGTGGTTCCCCAGACGAGCATCGGATCGCAACGGAGCGATGTACTCGCGAGATAGGTGGTATTGATCCAGCCAATCTCGGAGAGTGGCACCGGTTTACTCTTTGTCGCCCAATACATATCAGACATCCTGTCTATTGGATTTGTAATACTCTGACGTCCTGTCCAGAGTAGTTTCAGGCAGCTTTTTTCTGCTCTGCCTGTCGCTCTGAAATCAGCTGAGAAATCGTGGCGGGATTTTTAAATAAATCTGGTCTGATATCCTGAAAATCGAGTCGTACTTCAAAATCAGATTCGACGAAGACCAGCAGGTCCATCATCGTCAGGGAATCCAGCAGACCGGAATCAATCAGTTCGGTGCTGTCAGTAATTGTCTGTCCTGTGATGGAGCTGAGAAATTCAACCAGTTGTTCCTGAATCGATGCACTCATTAGTCGTGTCCTTTGCAGTTGCAGACGAAAGTTAAGATTACAGATCGCCGACTGCTGCCAGTTCTGACAGCTTGACCCGATCGACTTTCATGGCGTGATTTAATGGTATTTTCTGTAAGATCCGGATCCGGTCCGGTACGAGTTGGCGTGGCAGCTGGCTACGACAGACACTCAGCATTTCTGCTTCCGTGAGTCCCGCATCTTCTGGAGTGGTTTCGATGTACAATGCCAGCCGCGTACCTGTATTTTTTGCTTCAAAGGGGACCGCCACCGCCTGCGACAGGGGAAAAGTTCGCAACGCGAATTGCTCCAGATCTGCCGGATGCACGCGATAACCGGATATTTTGACCAGTGAATTTCGTCGACCCTTGATGACGATTCTGCCTGACTGATCGAAAGTGGCCAGATCTCCCGTATAGAGCCAGCCGTTGTGTATCCGTTTGCGGGTCTCTTCCGCATCTCTCCAGTAGCACTGCATGATGTTGGGGCCACGCGCCCGCAGCTCGCCAACCGTTCCTGCAGTCACAAGTTGTCCACTTCCATCAACTATCTGCAGCGTTACTCCAGGTATTGCCTGACCGATGGTTCCGTCACTTACACCGACGAGTTGCTCCGGTGGTACGTAGGCCAAGCGAGCTGTAGCTTCCGTCTGGCCGTACATGACAAAGAAACGGGCCGGATGGATGACATCACTGATTTCTACAGCCTGTGTATGAGGCAGGGCACCTCCCGCAACAGACATATAACGCAGATGTGGAAACTGCGTCTGCTTAAACGAAGTTCGTTCCAGCAGAATCCGAAACAGGTCGGGGACGGCTGAGAGACTGGTGCATTCATGGCGGATCATTGCTTCCAGAATGCTTTCAGGAAAAATGGTATTCCCGTCCAGAATCAGGTGCGCCCCCTGTAGAATGTGAGACTGCAGTACAGAGTTTCCAAACGCATGATGGAAAGGCAGGATGCATAAAGGCCGTTCGTCTGCCTGCAACTGAAGGTAATCCTGGATCGATTGTGCGTTAGAGATCAAGTTCCCATGACTCAGCATGACCCCCTTGGGCATCCCACTGGAACCGGATGTAAAGAAAATCGCAGCCAGGCTCATCGCAGAGCGTGCAACCGGCTGGAGTGTATTTACTGGAACTGTTCCGGTCACAGATTCCTCTGAATCCATGCCCTTTACAGTATATTCTTCCAGATCCGGGTGACGCCTTAAAACCGGGGTGGTTGTAATCGTACAAATCGCCTGCGTTGAATCCAGAATATTCTTTAGCGCGCCGCTCTCCGTATTCGCTGGAACAGGCACAACGACACCGCCAGCGAACAAGACTGCATAGAAAGCAGCGATATACTCCACGGAATTGGGAACCAGCAGTACAACACGGCTTCCAGATTCAAAACCGGCGACCTCAGACAGCTGTTCGGAAATTTGTCTGACCAGCAAAATCAGCTCACCATAACTCAAGGTCCGCTCAGATGTGGAAATCGCGGGTTGCTCACTATGCAGAGCTGTGATTTCCAGTAGTCGATCGACCAACCCTGCTCCCGTACTTTCAGAGGTCACCTCCTCCAAAAGGGTTATGGGAGAAGCTGCAAGCGGATGCTCGACCAGCCTGAGGCTGGAGAGAAAGTCTATGGGGAAGTGCATACGATACGGTCTCAAAGTGTAAATTGCTCTCTTCAGAGAGAGTCCCTCTGACCGTAGTAGATCGGAGGGTAATTTCCCTCATCCTTATCGGCGTTCCATGATCGTTTGCACCGCTGAATCGGTATACATACCCCCGTTTTTATCAGGACGACCAGACCAAACACCCTATTCCACCCATCTGCCCAACCAGAACGAACATCACAGGGGATATAAAGGGATTTACACCTAATCTATTCAGAACTATCATCCACCCGTTCAGTAAATAGCCGATACCACTGATTGTGGCCTTTTCTCCAGCAACAATCTCCGGCTGACCTTTATGTGCCATTCAAACTTTCTCTATTTCCGAGTAAGTCCCATGCAAGTGAAGACTTCGAATCTGGAAAAGCCACAAACCCTGCCCCTGCTCATTGAACCGGCCGATCAGGGGTCTGCCTCCCTGAGTGACCTGATTGAATACATCTCACGGGAACGGAACTGGCTGGATCAGACTCTGCTTGAGCAGGGAGGCGTGTTGCTGCGTGGATTCACCATTCAGGAAATTGATGAATTTCAGGACGTGGCCCAGGCGCTGATTCCAGAGTTAAAGCCGTACGTCGAAGGGCAGTCTCCCCGCACAAAAGTGACCGGGAACGTATATACTTCCACCGAATTTCCTGCCCAGTTTCGCATCACGCTGCACAACGAGCTTTCCTATACCAAGTCGCCCCCGCCGCGAATAGTATTCCACTGTCATCTTGCTGCGGAGACCGGCGGAGAAACGCCAATCGTCGACTGCCGAAAGCTCTACCGTGAGATGTCAGCCGAGATTCTGGCGAAGTTCGAAGAACGGGGAGTCCGCTATGTTAAGAACATGCATGGGCAGGAGCGGGGGATCGGCAAGTCCTGGATGGATTATTTCGAAACCAATGATCGGGATCAGGTCGAAGCATACCTCAAAGACAACGACATCGAATTTGAATGGACGGCCGATGGAAACCTGCGTACCTGGTCCATCCGCCCCGGCACGCTGGCCCATCCAGTTACAGGAGAAATGCTCTGGTTTAACCAGGCGGATCTCTGGCATATCACCAATGTGAATGAACGAAACCGCGCTCAGCTGCTACAGCGGTTTGGAGAAGAAAACCTGCCAACCCACGCGTATTACGGAGATGGTTCCCCCATTACCGATGAGGATCTCGCTGGAGTCCGAAAGACCCTGTGGGAGACGGCCGTTATCTTCCCGTGGCAGCAGGGCGATGTGCTGGCCCTGGATAATTTCAGTGTCGCCCATGGCCGGATGCCTTATGCAGGACCACGGAAGATTCTCGTTGCAATGGGATAAATTTAGAGTTTTAAATGTCTAACCACTAAGGCAGGACGGTATGGCACATACAACGGCAGCACCTGAGTCAGACACAGATTCTGCTGCGATCTGGCTTCCCCAGGATCTTCAGCAGTCGCTGGAAAGGATGACCCGGGGACAGCGAATCGGGAACTGGCTGATCAATCCTTACAAAAATTATCTGATCCCTGCCAGTTGGCTCAAAAGATTACTACAGTCGAGTCAGAGCGAGTTACTCGCGGAGACCTTTCGCCGTCCTGGTGGCTGGAGGGCTATGGAAATCCTGTACCGGAAAGATGCACCGGTCGACCTGCTGGATCGACAGGCGATCCTGGATAACCCCATTTCCAGAGCTTCACGGAATCGATTGCAGACGGTAACCCAAATCCTGATCGATCTGATTCAGGCTTGTCAGTCGGACGGTCCCGTCATTCTCATGGGCGTCGGTGCTGGCCCGGGTCGTCATGTGCAGACCGCGATTTCTCGATTGCAGTTAAGCGCAGACGAAGTCCACGCCCACCTGATCGACCTGGACGATGATGCCTTTGAATACGGACAACAACTGGCAGAACAACTCGGAATTTCAGACTGTATCAGCTTCCTGCAGGGGGACGCGCGCGAGATTCAGACGGTATTACCCGATGTCAAACCGAATATCGTCAAACTGATCGGTCTCATCGAATACTTGAATGACCAGCAGTTACACGAACTGTTGTCCGCCCTGCATACAATCATGGTCCCGGGGGGAAACCTGGTCACACATGGGATTCTGGATCCCTGGCATGGTGCTCCCTCTCTCAAACGGATCTTCAATCTACAGCACATCAGACGCTCCGGCGATGATGTAAGACAGATGCTGGAAACCGTCGGATTTCGCGTCATCGACCAGGTAACCGAACCGATGGGAATCTATCCGATTGTGACCGCAGTGAAGCCGATGGTAGAGTAAGATTTAAGATTGTTATTTACGGCTTACGCTAACGTCTCAAATGTAATATTCGATGACGTGTTCCTCCTCGACGGACATCCGGTAATCGTGTCCTGGCGTGACCAGAGCGACATCATCCAACAGCAACTGCGCGACACGCATCGCCTGACCACGCAGTTCCGGAACTGCTGTGGTCTCCCAGAGAGTCCCCTTCATCAACGGTCCAACAGCGAACAGGAACTCAGAGGGATTTCCTTCCGCATCAATCACCGCGAAATCGGCACCGACATCGATGCCCATATCCAGTTCGTCTGGGCGGATGAGTCCCCGTTTGAGCAGATTCTGGAACAGCGGCACACTGGTGCCGGAAAATCCACAATTGGGTCCGGTGCAATTAATGACCAGTCCCCCCTCAAGTGACTGGGTTAAACCGGTTTTGTTCTGAACATCCACCACGACCTGATCATTCTGAGACGTGACTCCCGTGATTCTGCCCCGTACCACTTTGAGGCGTCCTTCGGTAATCGCTTCCGTCACCCGTTGATGAATAGGCTGCGCAATCCGATGTCTGATCACATTCCAGCGGGCAGCGTAACGTTTGAGAAATTCCTGTTTTTCTTCGAGGTCAAACTGCTGCCAGATCCGCTGCGTGTGGGGCCGCAGTCGATCGACGACGATGCCAGGGTTCTCACCAATCCGCTGCAGCTGTCGACAATGTTTTTCCAGTAACTGGACCAGGTTTTCGAGGCCCAGGCTCTCCGGCTCTTCTGGCAGGAAGTCGGGATATTCAATGCCGCGGAAATGAGCCTGCGGAATCATGCCGTTATGCGACACTGCGATCATATTCCCTTCCCAGCCCAGTTCGCTGAGCGTGAGAAAGACGTCGATCATCGACAATCCGGTGCCGAGCACAATGATGTCCTGATCGGGATCCGGAATCTTTTCCATCCAGTTCCCCCAGGGGTCTGCGCAATAGGCGGGATGCGTAAAATCTTCCCCGGCCAGTGAAGTGGGAGGCTGATTCCCTGTCGCCAGCAGCACGCGATCTGCTTCCAGCGTTGAGCCATCACGGAGTGTGATTTCTGCACTCCCGTCAAAACTGTAATCTATATCGACGGCTTCATTTTCGACGACGCGGATTTCCGCCGGATGATGTGAGTCAATCGGCTGCATGTAATTCGCGAGGATACTTCGCAGATAATCGCCATAGATCCGTCGGGGGACATAAGTCTCACGCAGTTGCGGATCGGGCAGGTCGCTGTAATCCACGCGAGTGCGTAACCAGTCCAGAAAGTGATTGGCATGGTCGGGAACAGCAGACATGTTGCGAGCGGCGACATTCAACAGATGTTCTTCCCGTTTCGTGCCATAAGCGACGCCACGTCCCAGTGGATAGCGGTCGTTGATCAGTTGAATGCAGAGCGGACCGTCACTCAATCGTGCCAGATTCACCGCTGCCATGGTCCCGCTGAATCCGCCTCCAATAATCGCCACTGTCTTCATGAGAGTCCGGTCCTTTCGCACACCGCGTCGACCGGAGTAGAAGGGTTCCGGCTGTGAGTGTGTCACTCAGAATGTTTGCTGATGGAATGACTGCGATCTGACTCAGGGAGTCTTCTGAATTGTACCCAGATCGTATTACCAGCAACAGACAACGGCCCATAAACGGCCCGGTCTCCATCAGCAGTCCTGCTGAACAATGGGCGTTTTGTTTCCCTGAGCATCAATGGCTACGTAGGTAAAGGCGGCTTCGGTCACTTTGAAACGGGGGCAGTCGGACGCTTCGTGTCGCAACACTGGCTGGACCCAGACCTCCAGCGACAGGGTAATCGATGTTGTCCCGATCCGATCAATCTGGCCAAAACAGCAGACAACATCTCCCACCTTGACCGGGCGAATGAATTTCATCGACTCTACTGCGATCGTGACGGTGCGGGTGCCGGCTACCTCTTTTGAGAGAATCCCTCCGGCAATATCCATCTGCGACATGATCCAGCCTCCGAAGATGTCTCCGTTGGCATTCGTATCCGCCGGCATGGCCAGCGTACGCAGTATCAGTTTTCCTTCCGGCAGGTCACAGAACTCTTCCATGGTTGTCGTTCCTGTTTCTCTGTTGTCGGTGATGGACGCGTCTCCCTGATACAACGAATACGTATCAGCTCAGTTCACGCGTGGAGGACGACCATTATTCTTGGCTACATGACTGCCCCAGACCAGCAGATTTTTACTACAGTCATCGCGATCGATCAGAACTTCAATAAAAGCAGGACCATTATGCGACTTTGCCGTTTTGATCGCCTCATCCAGTTCACCTTCGGTCGCCGCTTTACCACTCCAGCCATTGCCGTCCGCAGCATTGAAAACATGAACCAGATCAGCGTAGTTCCAGTTCTTGATATTGTTATACGGTCCGTCGTGAATTTCGACTTCGATGGTGTAACCGCCATTATTGATCAGGAAGATGATCGGATTCAGGTTGTACCGGATGATGGTTGAAATTTCCTGTGCGGTCAGCTGGAACGAGCCATCGCCGATCAATGCAATGGGCCGTCGTTCCGGCGCCCCGATACAGTATCCCAGCAGCGCTCCCACAGACCAGCCGATGGAACCGTATTGCATCTGGATTTCAAATCGGGATCCGGTCGGCAGATTGAGCTGCATACCGTTGAACCAGGAATCTCCCGTTTCTGCAATGACGGCTGAATCTGCGGTCAGCATCTGTTGGACACGCGAAACCAGCTGTCGGGTCGAGAGAGGCGTCTCGGGGGCACCAGCAGATAGTGCAGGCGGATCTTCCTGAATTCGTTTATAAGCGACCATGGAAGCATCGTTGGCTGTGATGCGGGGAGCCAGTTGCTCAAGGAACTCGGACAGTTTCACATTACTAAAAGTCTGATTCGGGCAGACTACGCTGTTGGGGCGAGCCTGAATCACCTTACTCGGGTCTACCAGTGCGGCGTGTCCCGTTGTCGTGTAATCGGTGAAAGTCGGGCCGGCGAACAGGCAGAGATCTGAAGAATCGACGATTTCGCCACAGCCAGGCGATCCGACAGGCCCCCAGTAAATGCCCATGTAATTCGGATGCTGTTCGTCAAAAAAGCCCTTGGCATTGGGCATACTGGCAATCGCGTAGCCTGAGGCATCAGCCAGCTTGTGAAAATTTTCCTCGGCTCCAAAGGAACGGAGCTTGACCCCCGAGACCAGAACGGGCTTGGCTGCGTTGTTGAGCAGATTCGCCACATGATCGACGGCTGCTTTGAGCGATACAGGGTCGCTGGCAGTGGGACCTCCAAAGGAGCGAACATTTGGTTTGGAGGTGATTGCATCCGCAATGTTGCAGGCGATTTCAATGTAGACCGGCTTACGAAACCGCAGGGCGGTCTGAATCGCATGGTCGATTTTCGTTGGAGCTTCATGGGGATCGCGGATCGTGACCGCTTCCGCTGTCACTTTGGAAAAGATATCTCGCTGGTAATCATAGTCCAGTTTCCCCAGTGTGTGATGCAACATTTCGAATTCGGCTTCAGAATTCGTATTCGGGCCGCCGGAAACAGCGATGACAGGCAGGTCTTCCGCATACGCTCCGGCAACAGCATTGAGCAGGCTCAGACCACCGACACTGTAAGTTACGAACACGGCACTGGCTCCACCGGTGGCCCGGGCATATCCGTCTGCAGCATAGCCGGCATTCAATTCATTACAGCAGGAGATCATCTCCAGATTCTTATTCTCCAGGATCCGGTCCAGCAGAACCAGGTTGTAGTCTCCCGGGACGGCGAAGTAATGCTTCAAGCCGATTTCTTCGAGACGGTCAGCCAGATAAGAACCGACGGTGGTGGTACAATGGTCAGTCATGAGTATTCCTTACAGACAAAAAATGCTGGCGAGACGATCAGTCGAATTAGAGAGACTTGTATTCGGGTTTCCACATGGTTTCTTCGATCCGCTGATCGATTTCCTCTGCGGTCAGGGAATCTGCGACTTCCGCATCAATGGCTGCCTGCGCGACAGCCCGGGCAATGGACCGGCCCACGTCGCGGATAATCGTCAGAGAAGGGAGTAGCGAAGCCGTCGGATCCTTGAGGGCCGGAGAGGCCTCTTTTAAGGCAAACGCTGCCGCCATGAACATGGAATCGGTAACCCGTCGCGCCCGGGAAGCCCGAATCCCCAGTCCCATCGCAGGGAAGATGTAACTGTTATTACACTGGGCGATTACATGGGTCACACCATTATATTCCACTGGATCGAAGGGGCTGCCGGTGGCGATGACGGCTTTGCCGTCCGTCCATTTCAACAGGTCTTCGGGTGTGGCTTCTGCCCGTGAGGTTGGATTCGAAAGCGGAAAGATGACGGGATGTTCTTCGTGGCTGGCCATTTCCCGGATAATCTCTTCGGTAAATGCGCCCGTCTGTCCCGTGGCGCCGACCAGGACGCCTGGTTTTGCATTGCGGACGACATCCGCGAAAGAGATCGCACCACTCACATCGCAGTCCCAGCCCTGGAGGTTCTCTGGTGACTGCGCGAGTCGCTGATGCAATTCATCCAGATCGCTTCTACCGGAATGCAGGAGTCCATCTCGGTCGATCACATAAAACCGGGCCTTTGCTTCATCCTCACTCAAGCCGGACTGAAGCATGGCCTGTTTCAACTGCAGACAGATGCCCACTCCTGCAGAGCCGGCCCCCAGCATCACGATGTTCTGGTCGGTGAGTTTTCCGCCGGCTGCTTCAATCGCTGCCAGAATTGTTCCCGTTGTGACCGCGGCGGTTCCCTGGATGTCATCGTTAAAGGTACACAGGTCATCCCGATATTTATCCAGAATTCGCTCCGCATCGACTGAAGCGAAATCTTCCCACTGCAGGAGTACGTCCGGAAACCGTTTCTTGACGGCCTGGACGAACTGATCGATAAAGGCATCGTATTCCGCCCCCTTGATGCGGTGTTCCCGCCAGCCGACATAGCGGGGGTCATCGAGGCGTTCTTCGTTGTTCGTCCCCAGATCGAGGAGAATCGGGAGTGTCTTGGCCGGATCAATCCCGCCACAGAGGGTATAAAGCGAGAGTTTACCGATGGGAATTCCCATCCCGCCGGCCCCCTGGTCGCCCAGTCCCAGGATGCGTTCCCCGTCGGTCACCACGATGACTTCGATATCCCGTTCGATATTTTCCAGGATCTCGTCCATTTGATCACGTTCGGGATAAGAAATGAAAATTCCGCGGGGACGACGATAAATGTGGCTGAACCGTTCACACGCCAGACCCACCACCGGTGTATAAACGATGGGCATCATCTCGGAGATATGCTCCAGCAGCAGCCGGTAGTACAGGGTCTCGTTCTCGTCCTGCAGCTGTCTCAGGAAAATATGTTTGTCGATATCGTTCTGAAAATCGCAAAAGGCTTCATAGGAGCGTTCAACCTGTTCCTCAAGCGTGTCGATATGGGGTGGCAGGAGGCCCACCAGACCGAACTGACTGCGTTCTTGGTCGCTGAAGGCGGTCCCCTTATTCAGGAGGGGATCCTCAATCAGCAGATGTCCCCGTTTCTGTATCGAAAATTCTTCGGTTGACCGTCCTGAATTCATAGTAAGAATTGCCCTAAAAAGAAGGATCGCGAGTGGATGAGGAGAAACGGGCGTGCCGCCTCTGGCATTCGTCGGCGACAGGCATAGAATACTGGAAACAGAGCCAATCTGTCGATGTTACTCTCAGGAAACTGCCCGGATTCCTGAAACCCTCGCGCAGAGTAATCATCACCCTGCGAATTGCCGGCAAACGTTCTAAGTTTAGCATCCACTCCTTGCAACTCGGAAACAGATATCGTAAATATCCACATGGCCCGGTTCCGATTGACCGGATTTTAAGTTTTCTGCTTTTCATTTCCTGGATAAGTTTGTCTTATGGTCCGTCGCTTCCAACTTGCACTGGTGCAGGTCTCACTGAATGGCACTCCGGATGAAAACCTGACGAAATGTCTGGACTGGGTCCGTACCGCCGCTGAAGAAGGGGGACAGGTCATCTGTCTGCCGGAACTTTACAGCTCATTCTATTTCTGTCAGAAGGAAACCACGGAGTACTTCAAGTTCGCCGAGCCCCTGTATGGTCCTTCCTTCATGGCCTTCAGTAACCTGGCCAAAGAACTGGGTGTCGTGATTGTTGTACCTTTCTTTGAGAAACGGACCGAAGGGCTTTATCACAACAGCGCCTACGTTATCGACGCCGACGGCAGTGAAGCTGGTCTGTATCGCAAGATGCACATTCCCGACGATCCCTGCTTCTACGAAAAATTCTATTTCACGCCCGGCGACCTCGGTTTCAAAGCGATCCCCACCCGCTTCGGCAAAATCGGGACACTCATCTGCTGGGACCAGTGGTTCCCCGAAGGGGCCCGGATCACGGCACTCTCTGGGGCGAACGTGCTGATCTATCCAACCGCCATCGGCTGGCATCCCCACGAAAAAGAAGAATACGGTCCCAAGCAGCACGATTCCTGGATGACAATTCAGCGGAGTCACGCGATCGCCAACGGGACGTTTGTGGCTGCAGTCAACCGCGTTGGCTTCGAACAGCCGGAACCGGAACAGGCGGGCCTCGAATTCTGGGGCTCCTCATTTATCTGTGGGCCCCAGGGAGAAATTATCGTCCAGGCATCAGAGGACCAGGAAGAAATTCTGATTGCGGAAGTCGATCTGGATCAGACCGCCGAAGTTCGCCAGAACTGGCCCTTCCTGCGTGACCGCCGGATTGACGCATATGGTAATATTCTGAAACTCTATCATGACGATGCCACTCCATGAGCGAGATCACCCGCAGACTGCCCGCCGAATGGGAACCACACCAGGCCACGCTACTCTGCTTTCCGCATAATGGCAATGACTGGCCGGGGAAGTACGAAGTCATCCAATGGGCGTTCATCGAAATCATCCGCAAAGTGGCCGAGTATGAGCGCGTGCTGCTGGTTGTAAAAAATGAGTCGCTGCAGCAGAAAGTCCATTCGATGCTGCAGCAGGCACACGCGAACACGAAGCAGGTCAAATTTATCCTGCAGAATACGAACCGCAGCTGGATGCGAGATTCGGGACCAATTGTCGTGCAGCGAAGTGACGGCAAACGCGAGGCACTGCAGTTTCGCTTTAACGGCTGGGCCAAGTATCCCAATCATCGCCTGGACTGGCACATTCCCTCTGCAGTCGCGCAATCATTAAAACTTCCCTTGAGGGAGGTCACCTATGAGGGGCGTCCCGTGGTTCTGGAGGGGGGAGCAATCGAAGTCAACGGACGGGGCACCCTGATCACAACCGAGGAATGTCTGCTCGACCAGAAAACCCAGGTGCGTAATCCCGGCTTCTCAAAAGAAGACTACTCTGCCGTCTTTGCAGAATATCTGGGTGTTTCAAATGTCATCTGGCTCGGGGACGGTATTCAAGGAGACGACACGCACGGACACGTGGATGACATCTGCCGATTTGTGAATCCGACGACCGTTGTCGCCTGCGTGGAGCCGAACAAAAAGGATGTCAATCATCGTCGTCTGGCACAGAATCTGGAGCGTTTAAAGAGTGCGCGCCTCGAAGATGGCAGCAAGCTCAAAGTGGTAGAAATGCCCATGCCGGGTCGTCTCGACTTTGAGGATTTACGCCTCCCCGCCAGCTACGTGAATTTTCTGGTCACCAACGGCTGTGTGCTGATGCCAACGTTTAACGATCCAAACGACGCGCAGGCCCTGGGGATTCTGAGCGAGCTTTATCCGGATCGCCAGGTGATTGGCATTCATGCGGTCGATCTGGTCTGGGGCCTGGGCACTCTCCATTGTCTGAGCCACGAGATTGCGGCTGCAGCGAAATAATCTCAAATCCTGCCTGACCTCGCAGGATTCGATTGAGTCTGCAGTTCGACACAGGTATCATATTTAATATTGTTTATTTATCCGCCGGTCGCCGTTTCTGCAGCGACTACTGATACCTGCCCGAACTCCTGCTACCGAGGTCTTCTACCATGAAATGCCTGCTGTCACTGTTCGCTTGTGTTTTCACTCTGAGCAGTACGCTGCTCGTCTATTCTGCGGAAGACCTCACGGTCCTGCCACCAATGACGGGAGAAGCCGCGGAGTCCGGTCTGGTGTACCAGGCTCTGCAAAAGCGGGCACATGAGGCCTTCGCGAAACGGAAAGAGGTTTATGAAAACATTAAAACGCCGGAGGACTGTGAAGCCTACCAGAAGCGGATGAAAGATTTCTTCCAAACACAGATTGGCGGTTTTCCGGAACGGACGCCGCTGAATCCCCGTGTGATCGGGAAACTGACGGGGGATGGTTTTCGAGTCGAGAATGTGATTTACGAAAGCTGGCCCGGCCATCATGTGACCGCCAACCTGTATCTTCCCACCACGCCGCCCCCTTATCCAGGCGTGCTGGTCCCCTGCGGACACAGTCACAACGGAAAGGCTTCAGACGGTTACCAGCGGGCCTGCATGCTGCTGGCCAAAAACGGGATGGCAGCACTCTGCTACGATCCGATCGGGCAGGGGGAACGGTATCAGGTCTTGTCAGAGCAACCCAATGAATTCTTCAAAGGAGGCAGTCGCTATCGTCCGCCTCATCCACAGGTACAGTATTACTGCACGGCAGAGCATACGCTGATGACGGTCAGCTCGATTCCGCTGGGCAGCAACTCCGCCCGCTATCGCATCTGGGACGGCATGCGGAGTATTGACTACCTGGTCAGTCGCCCGGAGATTGATGCCAGCCGAATCGGCTGTACGGGGAACTCGGGGGGAGGTACGCTGACGAGTTACATCATGGCGCTGGACGAACGGGTGCAGGCGGCAGCGCCGGTCTGCTACTCGACCATGTATCGATACCTGATCGACTTCAATGGTCCCCAGGATGGCGAGCAGAATATCTTCGGCCAGTTAGCTTACGGCATGGACATCGCCGATTACACTTTGATGCGGGCTCCCAAGCCGACGCTGATCTGTGCCGGCACACATGACTCGACGTTCAAAATCGACGGTACGTGGGAACTGTTCCGCGAAGCCAAACGGTTCTATACACGCATGGGTTATGCGGAGCGGGTGGATATCATCGAAGCCGACGCCCCTCATGGCTTCACCATCAAGCTGCGGGAAGGTTCCGCACGCTGGATGAACCGCTGGCTGCTGCACAAGGAAAACGCGATCTTTGAAGGAGATCTGCCCGTCTTTACCGATGAGGAACTGCAATGTTCACAGTCGGGGCAGATACTGCTCGATGCCGGCGAACGTTCGCTGTTTGAAATCAATGACGGGCTGAATCAGCAGCTAGCGAAAGAACGGGCGGAACTCTGGAGCAGCGGCGACCTCGGCACTCTGCGCGATCAGGTACGTGAAGTGAGCGGAATCAAGCGACTGGAGACACTGCCCCGCCCGACATCTAAAACAGTCGGCTCTATTGAGCGACCGGGTTACAAGATCACAAAACTGATCCTGAAACCAGATCACGGTCTCCCACTGCCTGCACTGTTGTTTGAACCGGAAGCCCCCACCGGTAAACGGACCCTCTATCTGCATGGTGAGGGTAAGCAGCTAGATGCTGCAGCAGGAGGACCGATTGAACAACGAGTCAAACAGGGCGAGACCGTTCTGGCAGTGGATATTCGTGCGATCGGAGAAACTTCACGTAAGAACAATCGTAAGATCGGCTGGTCACATGGCCTGCTGGGCCCCAACTATCATGAATGGGCAGTGGCCTACCTGCTGGGAGAGTCGATGGTCAAACTACGGGCTGAAGACATTCTGGTCGCCGCCCGGTTCCTGTCAGAATATGGTTCGAATGACAAACCAGAGAAGGTTGAACTGGTCGCGATCGGAGAAACGGGTATTCCCGCGCTGCACGCCGCAGCTCTGGAACCGCAACTCTTTTCAGAAGTCGATCTGAGCCAGATGATTTCCTCCTGGGGGGAAGTTGTGAAAACACCGGAAACGCAGAATCAGCTGATCAATACGGTGCATGGTTCGCTCAAGGTCTACGACCTGCCGAACCTGATCACTCTGGTGGGGAAAGAGCGGGTCAAGGTCTCCCAGCCAGCTGATGTTAAAGCGGGCCTGGCCACCCGAGAGCCTTGAGCTGAACAGGCATTTCTTAACAAGTTTAAACAGCGTGATCTTCTTTAAACCACGCTGGACAAAGCCTGCTGCGCCCTTAATAATGACAGTTCTGGACTTCATTTACGACATTTCATCTCCGCCGGTTCGCACGGCGGTTTGTGCTCGACAGGAGACAATTAATGCAATCACTGACCCGACGGATGGCGCTGAAACTGTTTGCCCTGGGGACGACATTTTTCGGTTTCAAAAAAACAACAGCATTAACCGCAGCAGAGTCGGAGAATGCCGCTCCTGTCATTGGCCGCTGGAAGAAAACAAATGATCGGGTCTGGCTGGGAGAAGAATTCTGGGCCAATCCGATGGAAGACTGGCGAATCATTGATGGGGCCGCCGAGTGCCTCTCAACGGGCGGCAGTCGCAATATTCAGTTGCTGACTCATCAACTGACGAATCCCAAAGCGTCGTTTACCATGTCCGTCCATGTCAGTCAGGTAGAAGTGAAACAGCAGGACGGTGGCGTCGGTTTCCGCATCGGGGTGAAGAGTGACATTAACGAATACCGCAGCAACTGTTTCGCGAAGAGCGGAATCAAAGCGGGGGTCGTCAACGGCAAACTGATCCTGGGCAATAAAGAACAGAAACTCAAGCAGCCGGTCGATCTGAAAGACTGCGTGTTGACTGTGATTGGTAAACCCGAGGGCGAAAAGTATTCTCTGACCCTGATGGTCAGCGGCTCTGAATCAGACAAGCCACTGGATACGATTTCACACACCTTCCCTCCCCAGGCTGTACTGGGCAACGTCGCGGTCGTCAGCAATTTCGACCCACGTTTCAAACGCATGATTGGTGCCCGTTACCGCTTCAGCGACTGGTCGGTTTCCGGCGATGCGTTCACGGTCAGTCCCGAACATGAATTTGGACCGATTCTCTGGTCCATGTATTCCTTGAGTGATTCCCGTGGCAAAGATGGCTTCGTGATGAAGATCAGCGCCCTGACCGGACCGCTGGGTGAGAAAGACAATAAAGACGTCGAACTGCAGATCGAGCAGGACGGCAAATGGAAGTCCCTGGGTACCGCGCCCCTCGATACCGATGCCTGGACGGCGACTTTCAGAATCGCCAACTGGAACGAAAAAGAAGCAACGCCGTTCAAGCTGATTTATAAAGAACAGCATACTGACGGATCTGAATCCGTCGCCGAGCGAACTGGGATCATTCGTGCCAATCCGACCGGTCGTCCGCTGAAACTGGGTGCGTTGACCTGTCAGAAGGATTACGGCTTCCCATATGAACCGGTAGCCAACAACCTGCTGAAGGTTGATCCGGATCTGCTTTACTTTTCCGGTGACCAGTTATACGAAGATCACGGTGGATTTGGTCTGATTCGAGATCCCGCCGAACCTGCGATTCTAAATTACCTTCGCAAATATTACATGCACGGCATGGCCTTTGGCGAAGCGATGCGGGATCGGCCGACCATTTGCATTCCCGATGACCACGATGTTTTCCAGGGGAACATCTGGGGAGAAAATGGGAAGAAGATGGTAGAAGGAACGACTTCTTCCAACGGTGGTTACCGGGAACCGGCGCGAATGGTCAATGTGGTTCACAAGACCTGTGCCGGGCATCATCCGGATTATTATGATCCGACTCCCTGTCTGCAGAACATCAGCGTTTATTACGGCGACATGGTGTATGGTGATGTCGGCTTTGCCATTCTGGGCGACCGTCAGTTCAAGAGTGGACCCGAGCATGTCGATACGGGCAGCGGTCGGGCAGACCATGTAACTGACCCCAACTTTGACACTTCGAAGCTGGATAAACCGGGGCTGGAACTACTCGGAGATCGTCAGGAGAAATTCCTCGCGCACTGGTGCGATGACTGGCGGGGCCACACGATTAAAGTCCTGTTCAGCCAGACCGTCTTTGCCGGAGTCGCGACTCACCATGGCGGTTATGATGGTTACCTCAAAGCCGACCTCGACTGTGGCAGCTGGCCTCAGACGGCTCGCAACCGGGCTGTGCGTATTATCCGTAAGGGGATGCCGCTGCATATCAATGGCGACCAGCACCTGACCACGCTCTCCCAGTATGGAGCCGATGAGCAGCGCGATAGTTGCTGGTCTTTCTGTACTCCTGCGATTTCCGCTGGTTACCCCCGCTGGTGGCGTCCGGATGAACTCGGCATGCAACATGAGAACCGCCCGAAACATGGTCTGCCCAATACGGGTGAATATGTAGATGGGTTCGGAAACAAGGTGTATGTCTACGCCGTAGGTAATCCGGAACCGGCCAGTGAGAAAAACCGCTACGATCTGGCACATCAGAAAGGCAGCGGCTTTGGCCTGGTGTTGATCGATCCCAAGGAAAAAACGTACACGCTGCACTCCTATCGTTTCCTGGTAGATGCGACCGACGGGAAAGCATCCAATGAATTTCCCGGTTGGCCCGTTACGATTCACCAGAAAGAAAACGGAGGGGAAATCAAACTGATCAACTGAGACACTTTTTAACGTCAATACATCTGACATACTCCCACCCGCCGGTTTATGGAGACAGTACTATGCTGAGGAACGTTTGCGTCTGTGTACTTTGTGTGTTGACTTTTGGTTCACTGCTCCAGGCCCAGACGCGCGAAGAAAAGGTGCGTCAGGATCGGGAGAAAGTGGAAGCCTCGGGCTACTGGATCTATAACAATCTGGAACGGGGGTTCCAGCAGGCACGTGAGACAAAACGCCCCATGCTGGTTGTCCTGCGGTGTATCCCCTGTGAAGAGTGTGTCAAACTGGATGAGGAGCTGATGGAAAAAGATCCTCAGCTGAAGCCTCTGATGGATCAGTTTGTGCGGGTGCGGCAGATCTCGACCAATGGTCTGGATCTCTCCCTGTTTCAATATGACTACGATCAGTCTTTCGCAGTGTTTCTGCTGAATGCGGATCGAACGATTTACGGACGATTTGGTACACGGTCGCACCATACGCTCTGGTCCGAAGATGTGTCGATCGAAGGGCTGGCCAAGGCGATGCAGGGGGCACTGGAACTGCATGCAAAATATGACTCAGTGAAAGATTCCCTGGCCGCCAAGCAGGGGCCTCGCCCCGACGTTCCTTCGCCAGAAAAATATCCGCTGCTGGAAGGACGTTACCGGTCGCAGATTAATGAGAAAAAAGAAGTTGTCAAAAGCTGCATCCACTGTCATCAGGTCGGTGATGCCCAGCGAGACTTTTATCTGCGACAGGGAAAACCTCTGCCGGAACGAATCCTGTTCCAGTATCCGCATCCTAAAATCCTGGGGCTGATTCTGGATCCGACTGAAAAAGCGACGGTGAAAGAAGTCAAACCGGCGTCGATTGCTGCGAAATCAGGATTTCAGCCCGGCGATGAGATCCTGATGTTGGCAGGTCAACCCTTGCTCTCGATCGCAGACATTCAGTGGATCCTGCATCGCGCAGAGAGCCAGGATGAGTTGACGGCAGAGATCAAACGTGACGGTAACATACAACAGCTGACGCTTGCCTTACCCAGCGGCTGGAAACGAGCCGATGATTTGTCGTGGCGCGTGAGCAGTTGGCCGATGCGGCGGATGGTACTGGGAGGGGCGATCCTGGAAGAGACAACTCCGGAAGAACGAACGGCAGCCGGTCTGCCTGCAAATGCATCGATGGCACTGCGAATTCGGGGTCTGGGCAAATATGGTCTGCATGCCACCGCCCGGCGACGGGGCTTTCAGGAGGGAGATATCATCACAGGCTTTGACGGACAAACCAACCTGGCCCGCGAGACCGATCTGTTAGCTTATGGAGTTAACGCCCATCAACCGGGAGAGACGGTAAACGTCACTGTCTTCCGGGGCGGGAAACAGCTTAGGCTGAGTCTGCCCCGTCAGAAGTGAGCGGTTCGCTTAACGCCAGGTGAGTGTCTGGCTCTGGTGATTCCAGGGATGTTGATCGTCGGTTGTACGGGTGGTGAGTGTGATGCCCGTGGGGCTCAGTTTCGCGATCGTCCAGCCGGTCGTGGAAGCTTTGGGATTCCCGACATAGGAGGTCGCTGGAGTATTGATGATGTGAATCCCTTTATGCTCGGCATTACTACGATGGTGAATGTGTCCATGGATGTAAGCTTTCACCTGTTTACGCGGTGCCAGGATTTCCCAGAGTTCGACCGAATCCGTTAAGCCACCCGGGAAATGATTGGGATCGCCTCCCAGTCGGGGATTGTGGTGAGTCATAATGATGGCCGGCTTATCGGCGTGGGCATCGAGGGCTTTCGCCAGCCAAGTCCGTTGATCTGCCCCCAGAGTTCCCTGGGTGACCATGGTTTTGTGCAGCGAATCGAGCAGAAAGAAGTTCGCGTGCGGTGTCTGTACCACAGAAATATGCTTCGATTTAACCGGCGGTGTCTCTGGCTGTTCTTCCTGCATGACGCTGTAGAACACATCACGTTCGTCATGGTTGCCCAGGGTCAGGTGCATGTCGATTTTTGCCTCCTGCAGGGGGCGAATCAGTTTCGCCAGATGACGGTAATCACCGGGCTGACCATCCCGTAGTGCCAGGTCTCCATTGATGAGGACGCAGGCGGGCTTCTGTTCGAGGCTTACCAGTTCACTGACTACTTTGCGGAGATGACTGGGCACGGGAGAATTCTCCGGGTGCTTCTCACCGATATGGGTGTCGTTGAGCAGGTAGATAATATCTGACTGTTGTGAATCTTTGGCAAAGGCACCAGCAGAATACGTGAGGAAACCAGCTCCGAGAGTAAGCAGGAACTGGCGACGGTTCTGGGCGGGCAGATGCACGGGCATGGGAAATACTCCCTGATGGATTAAGTTTAGAGGCAGGAATAAACTGGTAGAGCTATTATCCTACTCGACCTCTGAACCAGACGAAACCGAAACCTGAATTAATTTTCCGTGAGTGGTTGGGGCGGCTGTTCCAGAAAGTGTAGCGACTCCCGCCCCATCCGTTCGCAGATCCCCAGTGCTTCGGAGAAGGGAATGTCGAGTCGTTCGACCCTGTCCGGTGACATGAAAATCACATTGCCCGTCCAGGGATCGGGTGAACCGGGCAGGAAGATGGAAACGAGTGAACCTTCCGTTCGTTCGGCCTCGAAGGCCAGTCGGGTGACATCGTCAAAGCGGACCAGAACCGGAATCAACTCCGGTTTATTATGCTCGCCGCCAATGCTGCCTTTGAGCTGCTCACGATAGATGGCATACCGGGGGAAGAGAATGATCAGATTCTTTTCCATGAACCTGGACAGTTTTTGTCCGATAGACCAGCGGGCAATCATCCCCGCTAAGAAACACATCAACACGACGATCGCAATCGACAATGCAAACAAGAGTGCGACGTCGGCAGGTTTTTCAGTGTCGATGTAACTGGAATTGGACAGCACCTTGGCGATCGCCAGCACGATCGGAGCAATCTCCCCCACCAGAATCCCGATGACGATCAGGGGCAACAGAAAGATCAGCCCCCCGATGGCGGTGGTTTTCAGAAAACCAAAACTCTTTTTAACGTGTGTGACGTGCTGTTCCATAAAAGGATCTCATCTCTGTAGATTCAGCGGTGTAAATCAGACTGGGGAATGTTGAATAGTCTACTCGCGGAGTTGCGTCTATGGTGAAAGCGTTTTGGCTAGTTCATCCCGACGCTGCTGGAGTGCCTGATATTTTTCCGGCTCTGTTTTAATCAGGTTCTGTTTTTCAGAGGGATCTGTTTTCAGATCGAACAGAAATTCTGCTCCCTGGGCGTCCTCGAGGTATTTCCAGTCCCCCTGCCGGACAGCGGTCCAGCGGCCTCGATCCAGTTCCTGATGGGGCCCCAACTGCCAATAGAATTCCCGGGAGCCAACTGGTTTCTGTTCTGTCAGTAGTGTCGAAATATCACGACCGTCCAGAGTCAGGCCGCTGGTATCTGCATCAGCGAGGCGGCAGATGGTGGGGAACAGGTCGAGCGCCCAGGTGACTTCGCTGGTTTCTGTTCCCGCTTTAATCTTGCCGGGCCAGCGCATGATAAAGGGCACTCGGATGCCCCCTTCAAACAGAGTTGCTTTGCCCCCTCGAAACGGCTGATTACTGCCGCCATAAACGTAGTCGCCACCGTGATCGGTCATGAAAATCACCACTGTATTTTCATCCAAACCGTTATTCTTCAGGGTCGACATAACACGACCGATGCCATCATCGAGGGCGACCGTCATGGCGGCAAATTCGCGGCGGACTTTGTCTTTGATGAAGGAGACCCGTTTCAGGTCATCCCCTCGAGGTTGCATGATGTTAACCGGTTCCTGAGCTTTAGGAGACCAGCCTTTGCCGAAGTGGGGCGCGTTATATGCCAGAAACAGGAAGAACGGTTTCTCAGCAGTCCGCTGGTCTTTCAGGAAATGTTCTGCTTCCTCGGTAATCAGATCGGTGGCGTACCCGTTCTCGGTCACGTGCTGCCGGTTGTGGTACCAGTCAGGAATGTTTCCATAGGTCATTGTGAAGTAATCGATACAGCCTCCGGTATGGCCGCGAAAGAGATCAAAACCGTGTGATACGGGGAGAAAGGATTCAGTGCCGTGCCCCAGATGCCACTTACCGAGCAGGGCGGTCTGGTATCCATTCTGCTGCAGGACTTCTGCGATGGTCGTCTCGCCCGGCTGGATGCCCCGATTCTGATCGACGTCACTCATGAACATCAAAGCGCCGAGCAGTTGATCGCGTGAGCGACTCGGATTGCGTCCCGTCAGCAGTCCAAACCGGGAGGGCGTACAAATTGCGGAGGCAGAGTAGTATTGCCGAAACAGCAGCCCCTCTTTTGCCAGGTGATCGATGTTCGGTGTGGGAATCTCGCTGCCATAACAGCCGACATCATGGATGCCCTGATCATCGGTAAAGATAATCAGGAAGTTCGGCCGCTCGGCTGCAGGTAGAGGCTTTACAAGCGTGATCAGCAACAGAAAGCAGATGAGGTACCAGCGCAGGTGTTGTCGTTGCATCGTATTCTTACCAGAGTGAGTTTATTCGGGCAGCGAAACAGGGAGGGAGATTCTCCCTGTATGATTAACTCACCATTGTATAGAAAAGCCGGGCTCAGGCAATAATGTCCTTGACGACCTTACCCCCTTCGGTACCAGTGAGACGGAATTCCCGTTCCCCCTGCTTGAAGGTAAGCTTATCGTGCTGCAGGCCCATCTGATGCAGAATAGTGGCGTGCAGATCGCGGAAGTGAACTTTCCCTTCGATGGCCCGGGCTCCGGTCGGATCAGTCTTGCCGTAGGCCAGTCCCCGTTTGATACCACCGCCGGCCATCCAGAAAGTGAAGCCGCGGGCGTTGTGCCCGGTTCCATCTTTCTTGTTTTCCGGCACGAGGCCGGGGCGACCAAATTCGCCCCCCCAGACAACGAGTGTCTCTTCCAGCAGACCACGCTGTTCGAGATCCTCCAGCAAGGCGGCAATCGGTGCATCCGTTGATTCACAGTTGGCGGTCAGATCGGCCCTGTGGTTACTGTGTTGATCCCAACTGCCGTGATTGACTTCGATGAAACGGACTCCGGCTTCCGCGAATCGCCGTGCCAGCAGACATTGACGACCGAAGTCGGAATCTCCACAAGCTCCGACCACCTTGCCCTGACCGACACGGTAGCGTTCGAGCGTGGATTTGGTTTCGTTACTCAGATCGAGTAATTCTGGAGCAGCGACCTGCATCCGGAACCCCAGTTCCATGGACTGAATGACGGCTTCGAGGCGGGAATCGTCGGGACGACGCGTGGCGTGTTCGCGATTCATGGCCTGCACAAAATCGAGCTGACGACGTTTCACGCGGGCCGGCAGGTGATCGCTGGCGATGTTATTGATTGTCGCTTTCGACATATCAGATGTATTCAGGCCAATCGGCGTTCCTTCATAGACTGGTGGTAGAAAGGCACTCGAATAAACCGATGGTTTGCGGGGAAAGAGACTGATGAACCCGGGCACATTCTGATTCTCAGTTCCCAGCCCATATACGATCCAGGAGCCCAGGCTGGGGCGGGGTCGCAAGCGGTCGCCGGTATGCAGTTGCAGAAATGACTGGGCGTGATTTGTGATGTCCGCATACATGCCGTTGAGGACACAGAGCTTGTCGGCGTGTTTTGCGGTTTCAGGGAGGAGCTCGGAAATCCAGAGACCGCTTTCACCGTGCTGCTTAAAATCGAACACCGAGCCGGCGTGCTTCTTTTTGCCGGTCTGCGGTTTAAAATCGAATGTATCGAGCTGAGCTGGTCCGCCACTCATGCAGAGAAAGATGACCCGTTTCGCGCGAGCCGGTAGCTGAGGGGGCCGGGCGTTAAGACTGGGCGCCGTCGCAGAACTTGCTGCAAACGAATTCTGCCCGCACAAGGCTGACATGGCCAGATAGCCAAAGCCGCAGGAAGCGGATCGTAACATTTCGCGGCGCGAGATTCCGAGCATGGCAGGATTCCTTGTGTCGTCTTCTTTTCTCTTTTTGGATTTATCTTCTCAGTAGTTAATCAACGTAGCGGAATTCGTTCGTTGTCAGCAGTCCCTGACAGAGTGTGGCCCAGACTGCAACTCGCCGGAGTTCCTCTTGTGAGATTTCTGATGCGAGTGCCTGGTCTACATCATGGATCAATGCCAGAGCCCGCTCGAGCTCTCCGGAGTTTGGAGCGCGGTTCAAAGCACGGCGATAAGCCAGATGAATGCGACCGCTCTCATCGAGTTCAGAATCGGAGAGCACCTCTTTGGCAAACCAGTCTGCCTGCTCGACCAGGAATGGGCTGTTGAGCAGGAACAGGCTCTGTGTCGGCAGTGTGGATTCGTTTCTTCGGCCTACCGGTTTGGTGGAATCAGGAAGATCGAATGCAGAGAGTTCAGGGGGATCAGAATGGCGGAGCATGCAGAGGTAGATACTGCGATGATTGTGAGACAGATGCAGATTGCTGACCTTGTTGACCAGTTCATCGACGTTGGCAATCGCTGATCCCCGTGCAGGTTCCCGATTAAGCTGACCACTGGCCGCCAGAATGCTGTCGCGGAGTGATTCCGCATCCAGACGTCGACGGTTGTGTCGGCAGAGGAGGCGATTCTCTGGATCGGCATCGAGAATTTCTGCATCGCAGAACGTGCTGAGTTGATAAGTACGGCTGAGGACGATCGCGCGGATCAGCTGCTTGATCGACCAGCCTTCCGTGCGAAAGCGGGTTGCCAGATGATCGAGTAGTTCCGGGTGCGTGGGACGTTCTCCATAAACTCCGAAGTCGTCGGGCGTGCGGACCAGTGCCTGACCAAACAGATGCAGCCAGATGCGGTTGACCATCACGCGCGCTGTCTGAGGATGATCGGCGGAGGTGAGCCACTGGGCCAGTTCCAGCCGACCACTGGATTTGTCAGTAAGTTCAGGTGGTTGACCAACTTTGCAGGCCGAGAGAAAACCTCGGGGTACCTGGGGCCCCAGCTTCTTCGATTCCCCTTTGATATTGATCTTACAGTCAACAATTTTTTTCTTTTCGCGGACCCCCATTGCCAGAGCGGATCCTGCTGGATAAACGTTTTTGGGCTTCTTTTTGCGGGACTGCGCCCGTTTGTTGACAACCGGTTTCACGCCACTGTCGGGCGGTGCGACATAGTGGGTTTTGGCTTTCAGGATGTGCAGCGGTGTTTCAGGAGCCGTCAAAGGTTGATTGGCGGCATACCCCCACATGGTTTCGGTGCTGAGAAAGATACCGGCCAGGGCATAATAGTCGCTGGCGGGAATCGGATCGTGTTTGTGATCGTGGCAGCGGGCACAGGCGACGCTGAGGCCCATGACGCCGGTGCTGATGACATTGATCTGATCATCGACCACATCCATATCAAAGTTGACGTTCATTGCCTTGGCAGGTTTAGCACCGATGGCCAGGAAGCCTGTTGCGATCAGCAGACGATCCCGTTCTGCAGGAGTCCCGGCTGAAAGCAGGTCGCCGGCGATCTGTTCGGTGAGAAACTGATTGTAGGGGACATCATTATTGAAAGCCTGAATGACATAATCACGATACCGCCAGGCATGGGGGAAGGTTGGATTACGTCCCAAACCATCGTTGCCGTTGGATTCACCATAGCGGGCCACATCGAGCCAGTATCGTCCCCAGCGTTCACCGAAATGAGGTGAAGCCAGCAGTTCATCAACCAGTCGCGTTACCGCCTGTTGTCGATGTTGTTCATAATCGTTCAGAAATGTTTCTACCTGCTCCGCCGTGGGAGGGAGGCCGGTCAGATCAAAGTACAGGCGGCGGACCAGATGTACGGGTGAAGCATCGTGCGTGGGTTGTAGTTGGGCCTGTTCAATACGTGAGAGAACAAACCGATCTATGGGATCAAAGCACCAGACTTGTTGTTTCACCGACGGTGGTGAGGGATTCTTCACCGGCTGGAATGACCAGAGTTCCGGGTTCGCTGCCGCATTTTCTGCAGTAGGCTTCCGGGCGACCACCGGTTGTTCGACGCGCGGATCGGGGACACCCATTTCAACCCACTTAATGAAGTCCTGGATCACAGCTTCTGACAGCGGCTCATCCGGGGGCATCTCCAGACCGTCATAACGGAGTGCCTGAATCAGCAGACTCTCATTGGGACGTCCTTCGACAAACGCCGGACCGGATTCTCCTCCGACCCGCATCCCATCGCGGGTATCCATCCGCAGCTTTCCCCCCAGTTCTTCCGACTTTGAGGAATGGCAGGAATAACATTTTTTGACCAGGACGGGCCGAATTTTATTTTCGAAGAAGGCGCGTTCCTGTGGATGCATGTTTTTGGAGGGCTTGTTCGCACTCCAGGCAGGGATCGCGGGATAGAAAGCGATCGCAATGATCCAATAGACGGCAGTGAGCGGGGTGAGCAACTTACGCATGGCCGACGAATTCTAATCAGGTGGGATTAAGTCATACGCGACCAGGCGCGTAAAGGCAAGATTAGTGAACAAGCTTAAATCATACTTTGTTGATGCGTTTAAGTCAACAACCTTAAATATATCTTCGTCCTGTTTGAAGACGATGCCCACCATTTTTGTAAGTACAACACTGATCGCTACAGTCTATCTGATTGATGTGACCCGTGGTTTTGCTACGATGAGCGGCTGAACGGCCCTGAAATTGAGATTCAACAGAGAGTAAACCCCGTGCTGAATGAATTTGATGTTGTGATCGTCGGAGGTGGTGGCAGTGGACTGGCTGCTGCTGCACGGGCTTTGGAATTCGGTGCCCGGGTACTCGTGCTGGAGAAGCAGTCTCAGCTGGGTGGTACCACGGGGATGGCCATCGGTTCGTTTACTGGTAATGGCACCAGCCTGCAACGAGCTGCGGGGATCGAAGACAATCCCGATGATCATGAAACCGACGCTGGTCTGTTCGCGGTACCTGAGATTGAAGCACACAATTATTCTGAGTTGAGACGATTCTTTCTGGGACAGACTGCAGAGACCCTCGAGTGGCTTCACAGACTGGGGCTGCACTTTCATGGACCGAACCCCGAGCCTCCCAACCGTGTACCGCGCATGCATAATATTGTCCCGAATGCGAAGGCCTACATTGCCGCTTTCCAGACAAAGATTCTCAAGCGACAGGGAACGATTGTCTGCGATGCACCAGTGGTCGAACTGCGTCGAGAAGCGGGGCGAGTGACGGGAGTCGTCGCTGAGATTCAAGGCGAACGACAGACGATCCGAGCGCAACGGGGCGTCGTACTGGCAGCGGGCGATTATGCGAATGCCCCGGAGATCATCGGACGATTCAAGGGAGATCGTTTTCGCTCGATCGAAGGGGTGAATCCCAAAGCATGTGGCGATGGTCATCTGCTGGCAGAACAGACGGGTGCGCAACTGTTGAACATGGAGATCACCTATGGCCCGGAACTCCGTTTTGTGCCGCCCCCGGGTGATCCGTTTGAACAACTGCTGCCTACCAGCGGATTTCTGGCGCAACTGATGGGGCGACTGGTCCCCTATCTGCCTCAATTTCTGATTAACTGGCGCATCAAGCGACTGCTGTTGACGTGGCAGCATCCGGAAAATGCACTGTTTGACGATGGTGCGATCCTCGTGAATACAGTTGGGCAGCGTTTCTGCAACGAGCGAGTCTCTCCGGAGAGGGAGATTGCGATTTCGGAACAGGAGAATAAAGCGGCTTATATTCTGTTGGATGAACGCATCGCTGCCCGTTACAGCGAGTGGCCGCATTTTATTTCGACTGCGCCCAAGATCGCCTATGCGTACGTGGAAGATTATTTGAAACTGCGTCCCGATGTGAGTGCCGCTGCCGGTTCACTGGAAGAACTCGCGAAGCAACGCCAGTTAAATCCAACCCACTTACAGGATACTGTCGCCCAATTCAATGCGTATGCCTCAGGCCAGCAGGCAGATCCGTTTGGGAGAGCCGGTGATACTGAACCGCTGGCCGGAAATCGCTGGGTTTTGCTGGGACCGGCAAAAGCCTACTTCACCACAACGGAAGGGGGCGTAGCGATCAACCACGGACTGCAGGCACTGGACGAAAAAGGTGATCCGATTCCCGGCTTATACGCGATTGGCTGTAACGGCATGGGCGGACAAGTGCTGTGGGGACACGGACTGCACATCGCCTGGGCACTTACCAGTGGTCGCCTGGTGGGGGAAGCTCTGGGAAAACCATAAGCTCATTATCATAAAAGTTTTAGTGAAATGCAAAATCTTTTACTCCAGCGTCTCAAATGCCATAGTTCCTCCTATCGCATAAGCATGAGATGACCGCAGTTCCTCCAGTGATTCTGGTTCTGTTATTCCACCACCAAATTCCAGCCCCAGGTTCTCATTCAAATCAAGGACATAAATCCCGTGACTGATAACCTGCAGTGATGCTTGCTTACGATGATCTATGAGTTTCAACTCACTAACATCATTCAGACAAAGTACCGCTCTGGTCCAGCCTTCATTTTTAATGCATTCGGCATCGCGAGTCTTTAGTATGATTTTCAACTCACGCGTGGCATTATCTGAAAAGGCTAGCTGGATCGACTCGATTACGGTATCACAGAAGTTATAAAATCGATTAAGAAACGGAGCTATTTCTGCTGGTTTAACATGCTGTTTCAAAACTGATCCCCTGGAATGGTTTACTGCCCAGATGTAGTCAACCTATAACAGGTTTTCGTTTCACGTCATACAGATCAAAACCGTCCAGATGCCAGAACTTTTCCAGGCCGATTTCATCGTAGAGATCAATTTCCGATTCAAACAGTGGATAGAGCCCCTGTAGATGAATTGTTCGATCGGGCAGTTCGAATGTCGCTTCTTCCTGACTCAGAAACGATGGAGCGAATACCAGGTAGGCACTCATCTCACTTTCTTCGGAGATCGGATCGTCGATCTGAAAAATGTCACCATAAGAAAAGCGTTTTTCGTTGAAGAACGCGGAGGCGAAGAACCCGGCGGCGAAGCCCCAGCTCTGGTCCTTTGTATCCAGAGAAACAATCAATTCCGGCTTGGATCCTTCTTCCCAGTCCGGATGGGAGGCCTGTGAGAGACCACAGGTAACCGCAGTCAGAGTTCCCTCTTCGGGCAGGTTCTCAAAGTAGATCACTTTGATCTCGGGCTGATCGTCATTGGCTTGAACTTCAACGATACCATCAATCTCTCCAAAGCGTTCTTCTAATGCCTTGAGCCAGTTCGTTTCGAATGTGTCCACTTATTAATTTATCCTTGAGAGCGAGTAGTGATGGTGTTGTAGTTAGTTCAACTGGCCGGGTTATCTGATCCTGGAATGACCTGAGTCAGATCTTTACCGAGAATCGAGGGACACCAGTAGCGTTCAATATGTTCGATGATCATTTCGGTCCCCCGGGTATGGCTGACGTAAGGTTTGTCGCGGGGGTCGTAAAGGGCATCGGTCAGGTCACGACAGAGGACCACGTTTTTGTTGAGGTAACGCATCTGTCGGATCCCGAATGGTCGTCCCAGCACGCACATATTCGTATGCACGCCCATCAGCACGATATTTTTCCGCTGTTCCTGTTCCAGGAAGTTATAGATTTCCTGGCCGTTGGCACTGATGACATCATAGCCGATGATTTTGATCGCCGGATGTTCGTGTCGATCGTGATTGGGCTGGTAGGTCGGAAAAGGATCATCACAGCCCCGGATGGGACCATCGGTGCGCTTGACGGTATCGTCTACGGGGAGCGGTCCTTCTTTTTCCGGATTCAGATAACACCAGCCCTGGATTTTGACGGGGGGTTCGGCCGGTTTGGCTTCTTTGATTCGTTTGCGGTAAGGCGTATCCTCATAGAGCTGGATTCCCCCACTGGGTGCATGAATGATAGCGACGCCCCGATCGCGGGCTTTCGAGATGACGTCATTCATCCGGGGGGCCATCCGGCCGACCCGATGTGCAGCCAGCTTACAAGGATGATCGGCCCACATGTCGCAGATAATGATTGCGGTTTCGGAAGCCTTCCATTCAGCGGTTTCCATCTGAGCGGGCGCGGATTCCTCTTTCCCCCGTTTTCTCAATTCGACGGACAATACTCCCGGTACTGGCGGAATCTGGCGGGTTGCCTCAGTCGTCTCTTCCGCGAGCAAACCAGCCAGGGAAGGAGTCAGCGCACCGGCCAGGCTCCCCTGCAGAATTGATTGCAGGAACTGACGTCGCGAGCGGGGATCGGGATGTAACATCATGCCTCTTACCTCTATTCGGGGAAGTGAATACCGCTCACATTGTGCTGGGGCTGTCTGCACAATTCAATCGGAATTGATTTATTAATTCCAGATGAGCATTCCTTCGTTTTAAAGACAGGCTTTCCTTTGCTCTGTCTGCCATTCATAATAGAACAAGCTAACAGAAATCGCTCCTCTCCAGTGACGAAATTTCAGGATTTGAAAATATGCGCAATCAAATCGGATGGATGCTGCTGCTCAGTATCCTCCTGCTGTCTGTCCCTGCAATCAATGCGGCAGAGCAAGATCAGAGTCCCTCAAAACGGCTGATATTGCAGGAAGGGGATCGCATTGTCTTTATTGGTAATACGTTCGCCGACCAACTGCGGTTATATAACTACCTGGAAACGCTGCTGACGGCACAAGCGCCGGTCAGCAAACTCAGCTTTCGCAACCTGGCCTGGTCGGGCGACACACTGACGTTACAGCCTCGTCCCTTGAATTTTGGTTCGCTGGACGACCATCTCACAGCAGAGAAAGCGGATGTGATTATCGCCTGTTTTGGCATGAATGAATCGTTCGCCGGTCCGAGCGAGGTGAAAGCGTATCGCGAACACTGGGAACAGTTCCTCAAGCATCTGAAGTCCAAGAAGTATAATGGTTCCACTGCACCGCGGGTGGTGATCCTCTCTCCCATCGCCCATGAAAATATGGAACCACCTCTGCCTGATCCAGCAGACCATAACCAGAGTCTGGCTGCATACACAAAAACAATGCAGTCCGTAGCGGAAGAGCACCAGTTGCCTTTCGTCGACCTGTATCATGCGACTTCCAGGCAGATGGAAGCCAACCCTTCGCAGAAGCTGACCCATAACGGCATCCATCTCAACCAATATGGCTATTGGGCGGTGAGTCAGCTGGTTGCAGACAGCTTGCTGGCGAAGGAGGTCACAAGTCCTCAACTGGTGATCGATTTGAAATCCCAGAAGATCGAAACGACCAATGCAGAGGTCACACAGCAGAAGCTCAAGTCGGACCAGATTGAATTCACCGTCAAACCGCTGCTCCTGCCGATCCCTGCACCGCCGGAAGGAGCGATCGCAGACAGCGATCTGCTGGCCCGGCAACCTCGCCTGAGCGTTAAACAATTACCCGAGGGTAATTATCGACTGGTAGTCGGCGGAACTGTGATTGTGACGGGTAGTGCAAGCGACTGGGACCGGGGCATTGTGTTGCTGAACCTGCCGTCCCAGGTGCAGGTGGCCGATCTTCGTTCTACCATCAACCGTAAGAATGAGCTCTTCTTTTATGTGTACCGTGCACACAACGCCGAATATATTTTCGGTCGCCGCACGAAACCGTTCGGTGCCGTCTCATTTCCACCTGAGATGGAAACATTCGACGAACTGATCCAGTCTCGAGAGAAGGCGATTCAGGAACAGGCCCGACCCATCGAAGCAGCAAAATGGGAACTGATTCGAGTCGACTGATTACAAATCGACCTGACAAGACTTCCCCATCATTACTGAAACTTTTCAATTCGATATATAGAGTGACTCATGCGAAACTCAACTTATTCAGCCCGCTTCTGTCTGGGACTGATTCTGACTTCGATCTGCTTTGTGATGACACAATCCGCTTTCGCTGCGGATCAGAAACCGGCGCAACCACATGTGGTGTTTGTGGTGGGGACAACCCATTATGCTCCACAGAAAACACTGCCCGCATTCGCGAAGCGGCTAGAGCAGTATGGTTTCAAGACGACCGTGGTGCTGCCTGACGGTGATCCTGAACGAAACCAGAAAGGACTTCCGGGGCTGGAAGTACTGGAAGAAGCGGATCTAGCTGTATTTTTCATGCGGTTTCTGCAACTACCGCCGCGGCAGTTTGCACACATTCAGAACTACATCAAATCCGGAAAACCGGTGATCGGTCTGCGAACCAGCACACATGCCTTCGATTACGAAAAAGGGCATCCCCTGGAAGAGTGGAACCGGGGATTCGGTAAACGCGTTTTAGGTTCCGAATATTTTTTTCACCTCACAGGTGAAACAGTTGTGGAGCATGTGCTGGAACATCGCGATCATGACATTCTGAACGGGGTCGCAGCGAAATTTCTGGCCCCCGGTGTCCTCTATCAGGCAGATATCCCTGCAGACGCCACACCGCTCTTGACCGGTACAGGAAACTCCAAACGTAAAGGGATCTTCAAAAACCAGTTTGGCACTTATGAACTGACGGGCGAGATGAGCTGGCCGGTTGCCTGGACGTGGAAGAATGAATGGGACAGTCGTGTATTTGCCACCACACTGGGACATGAAGATTCATTTCGGCTGGACGCTTTTAATCGCTTGCTGGTCAACGCCGTGCACTGGTGCCTGGAATTGCCTGTAGGCACGACACCGGAAAAACTAGCGGTTGCGAATTCCGCTCCTAACCTGAAGCGACCTTTCGAACTGACTCAAGATCACTCACCCGAAACAGAACGCAAGACATTCCAGCTGCTACCTGGCTACGAGGTGAACCTGTTCGCTGCCGAGCCGATGCTGGTGAATCCGATTCACATGACCTGGGATCCCCAGGGACGACTGTGGGTGATCTGTTCAACCTCGTACCCACAGGTTTCTCCGGGAGAAAAACCAAACGATCAGATTGTGATTCTGGAAGACACCGACAACGATGGACAGGCAGATAAATCAACGGTGTTTGCCGACGGGCTCTATGTACCGACGGGACTGGAACTGGGTGACGGTGGCGTTTACGTTGCCAATGCACCGGACCTTTGGTTCCTGAAAGACACGAATGGAGACGGTAAAGCCGATCATCGGGAAGTGGTTCTGACGGGATTTGCTACGGAAGACAACCACCACTCCATCAGTGCCTGGCGATGGGGCCCTGGAGGCTGGCTCTACTTTCAGGAGGGGACCTTTATGCATACCCAGGTGGAGACCCCGTATGGTACGGTCCGCCTGGAAAATGGAGGCGTGTTTCAATTCCAGCCACGCACTCTCAAGCTGAAAGTCTTTGCGGACTATCGTGCTTCTAATCCCTGGGGGCACATGTTCGATGACTGGGGACAGTCATTTGTGATCGACAACCCGCGCATCTATTTCAGTGCACCACTGACCGCGAACAGTCGCGCCAAGCTGGGTTACGAGGCCAGCGGCGAAGGAACGAAGCAGTGTGGCGGTGAATTCGTAGCCAGCCGCCATTTTCCCCCGGAAGTCCAGGGAGAGATCTGGACCAATCAGTATAAAACACACGCGGTGGCACGTTATGAAGTCACCGATGATGGAGCCGGTTATTCGGTCAAAGGGCTGGAGCCGTTGCTACAGTCGAGCAGTTCATACTTCCGCCCGGTCGATCTGAAGATGGGACCGGATGGAGCCGCTTATGTGCTGGACTGGTACAATCCGCTGATTGGTCACATGCAACACAGCTTTCGGGATGAACGACGCGATACGACACATGGTCGTGTCTGGCGGGTGACCTATAAGGGACGTCCCCTGGTGGAGCGTCCTCAATTGACCGATGTCCCCCTGAAAGACGTGGTGAACCACCTGCGAGATCCAGAAAGCTTCACGCGTCAACAGGTCAGACGCGTCCTCTATGATGCGGACCAGCAACAGGCGAAAAAAGCCCTGGATGACTGGCTGCTGACACTGGCTCCCCAGGAACCGAACTATGATCATCATCGCCTGGAAGCGCTCTGGTGCTATCAGACCATTGGGGTCGTGAATGAAAAACTGCTGCGAGAGGTACTGGAAGCCCAGGATCCACGGGCCCGGGCCGCTGGACTGCGGGTGCTGCGTTACTGGTATCCCCAAGTAAAAAATCCGCTTGAGTTACTGGAAACTGCGATCCATGACGTGCATCCGCGTGTCCGCCTGGAAGCGATTCTGACCGCAGGCTATATTCCCGATCCCCGTTCAGTCACGATCGCAGTCAAGGCCATCGACGCCCCCATGGATCGCTACCTGGAACACGCGCTGAAGTTAACGATTGACGGGCTGCAGGATCAGTGGGTCAAAGCGCAGCAGGCAGGTAAGCTTCAGTTCGATAAGCCGGCACATAAAAATTATGCCTTGGCGAATCTGCTGTCGAATGAATCCATTGATGTGATTATTGATCTGCTCAATGCGGGCAGTATTGATGCTGATCTACTGAAAGGCCCCGCCCAGGTTGTCGCGGAGAAAGCCAATGCGAATCAACTGGAACCGCTGGTACTGAGTCTGGTGGAAGTCACACGCGAATACAAAACACAGGGTGGCAAAGGCATCTCTCCCGAGGCACTCAGCATCTTACTGGATGCGATGGATCGGGCTGCACGGGAACGGGGCGTCGTCCCAGAAGGCAACGTCGGTTCCATGCTCAGTCGCTCTGCGGTGGTGCCTGGTGTGCCTGTGCAAAAATCGGTAGCCCGACTGATTGGTTCCTGGAAACTGACGCGCGAAGGCAGACGCCTGCAGCGAAATCTGAATGCCGCAGATACTGACTCTGAAGTCAAACAATTGTCAGCAGAATCGCTGGGAATGCTGGGGGATGCGGGTTCGATCAAGTATCTGAAGGGGCTCGCGAATTCCGGGAAACCTGTCAACCAGCGTCTGCTGGGCGTCTATGGTCTGGCGGCACATGACCTCAAGGAGGCAGCCCGTCTGACACCAGGCATTCTGAGCCAGGATCCCAAGGACTCTGATCCCGGCTGGTTCCTGACCGCATTCACGAAACGGAAAGGGGGGCCCGAGGTTCTGGCAGAGCAGCTGAAATCGGCAAAACTGAATGCTCAAATGGCGGCCCGTATTCGCCAACATCTGATTGAGACCGGTGAAACAAATCAGGCTTTGATCGATGCTTTTGGCGGGGGAGTGATGCAGGATTCTCTGGAAGCGCAACTACTCAAAGAGAATGTACTCGATCTGGCCAGTGAAGCCCGAGAGCAGGGGAACGCCGCCCGTGGTGAGTTGATCTTCCGCCGAGCCGAACTGGCCTGCATGAAGTGTCACAGCATTTCCAATGCAGGACCTGTTCTGGGTCCGGACCTGGCAGCCATCGGTTCGAGTTCACCTCCGGACTACATAGTCGATTCATTCCTGCGTCCCTCCAAAGTGATTAAGGAATTCTACGAGAGCATCATGGTGGTCACCGATGAGGGACGCGTGATCAACGGAATTCTGGTGGTACAGGACGATTCCAAGGTGGTACTCAAAGACGCAGCCCAGCAGGGGAAGCAGGTCACGATTCCCGCAGATCAGATTGAATTTACGAAGAAGCTGCCTTCACTGATGCCCCAGGGGCTCGCGAGTAAGTTGAAAAGCCGCCAGGAATTTCTGGACCTGGTTAAATTTGTGACTGAGCTCGGACGTCCCGGTCCCTACACGACGAGTGCAGCACAGGTAGTGCGTCGCTGGCGTCTGCAGGGAGCAGACATGGCTATGACAGCGGAAAATTCTGTACAGATCAAAACACTGGCAGATTCAGGAGTTGCTGCTTACAGCATGGTAAATGGAACGCTGCCTGCGGCTGATCTGAATCTGCAAAAGCCCGTCACTCGTGCCATGGCTCTGGTTGATGTGACTCAAGCCGGGAATGTGCAGTTAAAACTGAACTCCGCGAAAGGGGTCAAGCTGTGGCTGAATGAGACGTCGGTGCCCGTATCTGAAATGACAACACTGGTTCTCCCTTCCGGACGGAGTCAGATCACGTTCGAGATCGACCGCGATGCGCGGGGAGACACTGGTCTGCGGGCAGAGTTCCTAAAAGCAGAACAACAGCCCCAGGGCCGCTTTAAAGTGGTCGGCGGTCCCTGAGGCTCGACTGTCAGGATACAAGATCAGTCCTGTTGAGCTGTCGTGCGTTTGATCCAGGCACCACAGAGTTCGGGCCAGTTGGAGACCGGGTTGTCTGAAGGTCGCAGACCGTAGCCGTGCCCCCCTTTGGCATAGAGATGCAGTTCGGCGTCGACTTTGGCGTCTTTCAGGTCACGTGTGTAATTGAATGCGCTGTCGACCAGGCGTCGGTCATCGAGAGTCTGGACGATGAATGCCGGGGGAGTCTGGTCGGTGACCTTGATCTCGGGAGCCGACTTACGTTTGTCGTCTTCCTGATAGATGTAAGCCGGGTAGATCAGAACGGTAAAATCGGGACGACAGCTGAGTTTATCGGCTGCATCAATGGGTTCATAATTCCGCTTCTCATAGTTGGTCGACAGGTTCGCTGCCAGGTGTCCGCCGGCGGAAAAGCCGAGTACACCAATCTGCTGCGGGTTAATGCCCCACTCCTGTGCTTTACTGCGCACGAGTCCTAATGCACGCTGAGCATCTTTCAGGGCCTGTTCACGCTGATTACCGGGGACCGTGTATTTGACGACCACGGCATGAATGCCGATGGAATTCAGCCATTCCGCGATTTCCGTGCCTTCCAGATCGTAAGCCAGGATGTTGTAGCCACCTCCTGGAAAAATGACGACGGCGGGGGCGTTGGGTTTGGCATTTTTGGCTTTGTAAAATTCAATTGCCGGCCGGTTCACTTTGGTAATACGAATGATATTGCTGTATTTGACTTCGTCATCGCTCTGGTCCAGCAGAGGACGATCAGGCCAGACTGCGACTTGTGCATCTGGTTTGGGAGTTTCAATGGGGGCTACGGCCAACGAACAGAGCAGAAAGGTGGACAGTAGAAAATATTTCACGATTGAGATCTCCTGTAGGAATCAACTTCAGTTGGAATCAGATATCGATCCAGAACTCACTATCATAACGGTCCCCCATAATCGGGTGTAGCTGGGCAGATTCATTTTTCTTGCGAAAAACATGTAAGTGTTGATTTGTAAAGAAATTTCAAATACCACTTGCAATTTGAGATAATCCCGCGACACTGAACTTCAGCTGACGCCATCTGTTTCATCTATTCATTTCACGACTCCGCTCCGTCATGAAAAAGCTAACCCGCCCCCGTCTGACCACGGTATTACTGATTGTGATTGCCATCCTGATCGGTGGGCTCGTGGGCGTTGGTACATTCACATTCGGCTACGCACAAGGTGCCTCTTATCTCAAAGCCGATTCCCAGTCCTGTGCGAACTGTCATGTGATGCAGGGGCACTTTGATGCCTGGCTGAAATCCTCGCATGGGAAATTCGCGGGCTGCAACGATTGCCATGCACCGCACGACGGTGTTGCCTCGAAGTATTACTGCAAGGCACGGAACGGCTTTTTCCATTCGCTGGCGTTCACAACGGGTGACTTCGAAGAGAACCTGAGGATTACCGATTACAACCGACGTGTCACTGAGCAGGCCTGTCGGAACTGCCACCAGGATCTAGTGCACCAGATCGACATCAACGCGATTGGTGAATTGCAAAACGACAAAACCGAGCGACTGGAATCCAATGCATGTATTCGCTGTCATTCCAGTGTGGGGCACGATACCTGAGTCAAATCTGATTTGAGATCCCGATTTCGTGGAACCGTATTATGAATAAGTCTAACAGACAAATCTCCCTGTCCACTCTGTTACTGGTGGCTGTTATCTCTGCAGCGCTCTGTTTTGGAGTGGTGGCTTTGCTGACGAATATTTTCGAGCGCAAGCAGGAAGCCCGTACAACAGTGATGCGGGTGGTTGAGATCGATGATAATACCACTGATCCCGCAGTCTGGGGGAAAAACTTTCCGCTGCAATACGATGACTATCTGAAAACAGCCGACATGGTACAAACCACGTATGGCGGGAGTGAGGCGATTCCGCAGGCACCGACCGATGCCGACCCGCGCGACTTTGTTTCACGGAGTAAATTAGAACGCATTCCTCAACTGAAACAGATGTGGGCCGGGTATGCCTTCTCAAAAGATTATCGCGAAAAACGAGGCCATGCCTTTATGTTGACCGATCAACTCTATACCGAACGCCAGAAAGTCGGTCAACCCGGGACCTGTATCCACTGTCACGCTTCCACATACGTCCCGATGAAGGAACTTGGAGATGGGGACATCATGGCAGGGTTTGAGAAACTCAACACCATGCCTTACATGCAGGCGAAAGATCATGTGAAGCATCCCGTTGCCTGTATCGACTGTCACGAACCGGAGACGATGGCACTGCGAATCACCCGCCCCGCGTTCATGGAAGGCATCGCTGCCTATAAAGCCTCGCAGGGAATTGAAGACTATGACGTCAATCGTGACGCCACGCGGCAGGAAATGCGGTCTTACATCTGTGGACAATGTCACGTGGAATACTATTTCAAAGGGGATAAAAAACGGCTGACCTATCCCTGGGCGAAAGGCCTCACGGTCGATGCCGCCTACGAGTATTACGAAGAAGAAAACTTCAAAGACTGGACGCACGCGGAAACAGAAGCGCCGATGCTGAAAGCTCAGCATCCGGAATTCGAGCTCTGGTCGCAGGGCATTCATTCACGGGCCGGTGTCAGTTGCGCGGATTGTCATATGGCGTATAAACGGGTGGGAGCGATGAAGATCAGCGATCATCATATTCGCAGTCCATTACTGAATGTGAATGCTTCTTGTGGCACCTGTCATAAAGCAGACGATAAAGAGCTGATTGCCCGCACGGAAATGATTCAGGCCCGTCATCAGAAACTGGTGGAGGTTGCCCTGGACAGTGTGATCGATCTGGTCAATGACATTAACGCTGCGAAGAAGAAAGGGATCTCTGCTGAGAAACTCAAGGAGGCCCAGCAGTGGCAACGTAAAGCCACCTTCTATGTCGACTATGTCGAAGCCGAGAACTCCTCTGGTTTCCATGCAGGTCAGGAGGCAGCCTGGATTCTGGGCGAGTCGATCAACTACTCCCGCAAAGGACAGAATGTGCTGCATCAGGCCGCACAGGACTGAATCACATTTCTAAATCTTATTTATCAAAATCGCACAACGCATGTTGATTGGCTGATATGTGCCGGGTACCATCGAAGGTATCCATCACTCCGCGATCAGCCCCGGCTCAGATCGCACCAGCCCTCACCTGATACCAGGAAACGATCAGCATGTACCGACTCTCGCTCTGCTTCGTGCTTGTTTTCATGCTTTCTCCACTGGCCACCGCTGGTGAATCCGCAACTCAGAAGACTCTGGAATGGAAGGCGGGGGCCGCTTCCGCAAAGATCACGCCTGACAAACCTTTAAAGATGGCAGGTTATGCGGGACGGAAAGAACCAGCAGAAGGCACCGAACAGGACCTGTATGCGAAAGCCCTCGCGGTAGAGGACCAGCAGGGGAATCGGGTGGTGTTTCTGACACTCGACCTGATCGGTGTAATCGATCGTCTGAGAAGTGATGTGACCAGCCAGGTGCAGGATAAATATAAACTCGATCCTGCAGCGCTGCTTATGAATGCTTCACACACGCATTGCGGCCCGGCCTACGGTCGCGATGACGCCCAGGAATATTACAACCAGTTGTCTACGACTCTGGTGAAAACCATTGGACAGGCGATTGAAAACCTGCAACCGGCACAGCTCAGCTGGTCTGCAGCCCGCTGTTCAGTCGCTATGAACCGCCGCACGCCAACCGCGACCGGCTATCGTAATCATCCCAATCCCGATGGACGCGTGGATCATCAGGTCCCTGTTCTGCGGGTCGATGATGCTGAGGGGAATCTGAAAGCAGTGATGTTCGGTTACGCCTGTCACAATACGACGATGGGCTTCCGCAAATGGTTGGGAGACTATGCCGGTTTCGCACAGGAATATTTTGAGAAAGATCACCCCGGCGTGACAGCCCTGTTCATGATGGGCTGCGGCGGTGACCAGAATCCATATCCCCGCAGCGAACTGCACTATGCTCAGAAACATGGACGCTCACTGGCAACCGCGGTCGAGGCAGCGTTGGAGGTCAACCAGCGGAGTCTGCTGCATCAGCACAAGCTGCATGGTCCGCTGAAAGCCGCCTTCGGCACTGTCGAACTGGAGTACCTGCCCGAGAAGAAACGAGAGCCCTGGGATTACCCGGTGCAGGTGATACAGTTTGGGAAGGATCTGACGCTGGTGGCTTTGGGTACGGAGGTCGTCGTCGACTATGCCCTGCGTATCAAACAGGAATTGTATGAGGAAGAGGGCCCCGCGATCTGGGTCGCCGGTTATTCGAACGTCTATTCCGGTTACATTCCCAGTAAACGAGTGCTGCTGGAGGGGGGCTATGAAGCGAGTCGTCCCTATAAACCCGATGTGGAAGAACGCATCATCGGAAAGGTACTCGAACTGAACGAAAGCCTGACTACCCAGGAATCAAAGTAAACCGACATCGGCCTGTTTCCTTCGGGAGAGAACTGCATGTACCCAGCCTGCAGAACATTTTCGCAGAGAGTCGCGACACTCAGTCTGATACTGTTGTCGCTGGCCGTCACCAGTCTTGTACAGGCCGAGAAGCCTGCTCCCGGTCTGGAACTGTTCGAGAATAAAATCCGACCGGTGCTGATCGAGCATTGTTACGAATGTCATTCTGCATCAACCACCGACATCAAAGGGGGACTGCGTGTTGACAGTCGTGAGGCGATTCGCAGTGGGGGAGAATCGGGCGCTGCGGTGGTTCCGCATCAGACCGGGCAAAGCCTGTTACTCGATGCGCTCCGACATGAATCATTTGAGATGCCGCCAGGGAAGAAGTTGTCTGAGGAGGTCATCGCTGACTTTGTGAAGTGGGTGGAGCTGGGAGCACCAGACTCTCGAGATCAACCGCCGAGCGTCGATGAGGCCGCCTCGCTCTCCTGGAAAGCGATCTTCGAAAAACGACGTCAGTGGTGGAGTCTGCAACCACTGCAGAAGGTCACGCCTCCCATCGTGACGAACAACGACTGGTCTGAACGGCCCGTAGATCGTTTCCTGTTAGAGAAGTTGCAGAAGTCACATTTACAACCCGCCAAATCTGCGAGTCCGCGAACACTGATCAGGCGACTTTCGTTTGTATTAACGGGACTACCTCCCACACCTGAAGAAGTCGAGGCGTTCGTCTCAGCAGCAAAACAGGATCGTCAGGCTGCCTACGAGCGACTGGTAGACCTGCTGCTGGCATCGCCTCATTATGGGGAGCGATTTGCCCGGCACTGGATGGACGTCGTGCGTTACACGGACACTTACGGTTACGAATGGGATAACCCGGCCAAAGGTTCCTGGGAGTACCGCGATTATCTGATTCGCGCATTCAACGAGGACGTGGGCTTTGATCAACTGGTGCGTGAGCAGATTGCAGGCGACCTGTTATCGAAGCCCCGGATTAACCGGCAGAGCGGGTTTCAGGAAAGCCTGATCGGCCCGATGTTCTACCATATGGGCGAACATCGCCACGGCGACAGCATTAATTTTAACGGCATTCACCAGGAGATGGTCAACAATAAGATTGATGCCTTCTCGAAAGCGTTTCTGGCGAGTACTGTTGCCTGCGCCCGCTGTCACGATCATAAGCTGGACGCCATTTCCCAACGCGACTATTACGCGATGGCAGCAGTCTTTATGACACCCCGCTGGACGTCACGCGTAATTGATGCCCCGGGGAAACAGGATGTACTGATCGGGCAGTTGCAAACACTGCGAAATGAAATCCAGCAGGAATTAAAACTGGTCTGGAGTCAGCAGGCCGAGCAGTTCACTTCGGAACTGGCGACAGCCCTCGATCCCTCTGCTGAAGACTCCCGTTCCCGCATCTGGCGCGAAGCACTCGGACTGACTACAGAAAAAGAACAGAAGTCCCCCAAATTAAAAGCAGGGGACATCGCCTGGCTGGCTAATCAACTGTTGAAATTCTCCACGCCAGCTGAAATCAAACCCAACTGGGAGCAACTGCAGGCAGCCTGGCGCACTGCCAGTGAAACACATCGTCGACAGAACAAAGAACGTTTTAAGGTACTGACGGACTTCTCAAAACCTGGTTTTCCTGAAGGCTGGCAGGTCGAAGGAGACGGCATTCAGTTTGGATATGTCAAGGAAGGGACGCCTTTAGTCTCCCTGGAGGGAGAGCAACTGATCCAGCAACTGCTGCCCCGTGGATATCATACACATGCACTCTCTTCTAAATTACCGGGGGCGATCCGACCACCGTCTGAGCGAAAGCTGCCGGGAAAGATGGTCAGCCTGAATGTGGCTGGCGGTGAGTGGAGCGGTTTTCTCCGCACACCGGACAATGCGTTTCAAACTGAGAATGTGATCTTCTTTGATCGAAGCGAGCCAGCCTGGCAGACCTTCGCTGATCGTCCGCTGGTGAATGGAATTCAGCGGATGATGTTTGAAATCGCAACCAGCGATCTGAATCCCGATTTTCCACCCCGGACCGGAAAAACCCGGGCCGGCGGCAAACTGCTGCCTGCGGAGGATTTTGGTTTTGATAAACGGAGCTGGTTCAGTGTGACGGAAATTGTCAGCCATGATCAACCGGGAACACCCGCGGATGAGCAGGCTCACTTCGCTACACTATATGATCAGACCGTTCCAAAAAATCAGTTTGAGGCCAGCCAGCGCATCGCAGCCTGGCTGACCGGAAGCGTGAAACGCTGGTGTCAGGATCAACCGAAGGATGGTGATGTCACGTTGATCAACTGGCTGCTGAAAAACCGGCTGCTGGATAATCATGCCGACACGGGTTCGCGTCTCAAGCAACTGGTCACGGAGTACCGCCTGATCGAATCGCAAATCCAGTTCGCGCATACAGCGAACAGCATGGATGAACGTGGATTGACTGAGATTTCCTATCCCCTCAATATTCGGGGGAATGTTGATGATCCCGGAAAACTGATTCCGCCTGACTTTCTGGAAGTTTTTGCCGGACGACATCAGGTTCCTCAGAGCCCGGGCAGTGGTCGACTGGAACTGGCAGAGTACCTGGTCAGCCCGGAACATCCTCTGACTGCGCGCGTCTATGTGAACCGAGTCTGGCAGTGGGTCTTTGGTGAAGGTCTTGCCCGAACCCCCAATGACTTCGGGCACCTGGGCGAACAACCCACGCATCCGGAACTGCTGGACTACCTGGCGCAGGAATTCATGGCAGATGGCTGGTCAACCAGACGCTTGGTACGCAGGCTGGTACTGACGCAGGCATTTCAACAGTCGGGAACCGTGTCTGAGCAGTCGAAAGACTTCGATGCAGACAACCATTTATGGCATCACTACCCGACCCGCAGACTGGAAGCCGAGGCGATTCGCGATTCTCTGCTGACGGTGTCCGGCAGTCTGGACCGCCGGTTGTATGGTCGTCCAATCGAAGTGCCCCGATCAAAACCCGATCCTGCGAAACGACTGTTCGATGGTCCCCTGGATGGTGCAGGTCGGCGCTCGATTTATCTGCGGATGTCGATCATGGATCCTCCCCGGTTTCTGGTTGGTTTTAATCTGCCGGATTTAAAACTCCCCACCGGCAAACGGGATGTCACTAATGTGCCCAACCAGGCCTTGATTTTGATGAACGATCCGTTTGTCATCAGTCAGGCAGAGGAATGGTCGAAGCGTCTGATTACTGATTCAAGTGAAACAGTGGAACAACGGTTACAGCAGATGTTTCTGACTGCCTATGGACGCCATCCCGAAGCGAGTGAAGTCAAACGCTGGACAGCGTTGATTGGAGAACTGGGAGGGACGCGTGAGCAGAGCGGGTTGCTGCAGAATCCAGAAGTCTGGCGGCATGTGGCTCACGCCATGTTTAATACCAAAGAATTCATTTATTACCGGTAACTGATATGCAGAGCTCATCATTCCGTTACAGTTGCTGCCCGGGGGCATTGCCCGTCAATTCCCGCCGTGGCTTCCTCAAGCAGACAAGTGCCGGTTTTGGCTGGTTGGCACTGGCAGGTCTGCTGTGTGAGCAGAATCGATTGCAGGCAGCACCGCCATCAACGCCGCCCCACCATACGCCGCGTGTCAAAAATGTCATCTTTTGTTTCATGGATGGCGGGCCCAGTCACGTGGACACCTTCGACCCCAAGCCGGCATTGAAAACGCATGAAGGGAAACCGATCGGGGCAGGCGCCGTTTCCAAGCGATCTCAATCGAGCGCCGGTCGGGTCTGGCTGGGAAGTCCCTGGAAATTCCGACAACGGGGTGAGAGCGGTCTCTGGGTCAGCGATCTGTTTCCGCAACTGGCTCAAGTGGCTGACGAACTGTGTGTCGTACGTTCTATGGTGGGAGAACTGCCCTTGCATGGTCAACAGAATCTGTTGTTGCACACGGGGCGGATTATCGGACAGGCACCGAGCATGGGGGCCTGGGTTTCTTATGGACTGGGTACCGAGAACCGCAACCTTCCCGCCTACGTCGTGTTGAATAACGACTGGGTGCCGAATGGAGGCCTGGAAAATTTTGGCAGTTCGTTTCTCCCCGCTACACATCAGGCAACGCAGTTACGCGCGAAAGGCGTACCCGTGGACAACATCCGGCCGGGTGATTCACTATCGCTACAACAGCGTAAACTGGAACTGCTGGCTGCACAGGACCAGATCTTTGCGGACAAAGCCTCGGCAGCTTCACCCATTGAGAGTGCGATCGCCAACTATGAAACCGCATTTCGTATGCAGACCCTGGTTCCTGAAGTCTCCGACATCAGTCAGGAGCCTGCTTACATCCAGCGCGAGTATGGCGTGGATTCGACCGACGAACATCAGCACTACTACGCAACCCAGGCGCTGCGGGCCCGGCGGCTTGTCGAAGCGGGAGTCCGATTTGTGGAGATCACGTGTCCCAGTTTCGACAGCAATAACAGCCCTTGGGACCAACACGGGCAGCTCAAGAAAAACCATGAGAAGAATGCGCGAATTACGGAACAGTCCGTGGCGGCGCTGATTGTCGATCTGAAACGACGTGGTCTACTCGACGAAACTCTGGTTGTCTGGGCAGGTGAAATGGGTCGGACTCCCCATACACCGAAAGTCACGCCGACCTGTGGTCGTGATCATCATGTCAACGGTTACAGTCTGTTTCTGGCCGGGGGTGGCTTTAAACCGGGAATCACGTTCGGAGAGACCGATGAATTTGGAAATGCGGTCGTCGAACACCCACTGTCGATTCATGACATCCATGCGACGATTCTGGATCAACTTGGACTGGATCATGAAGCACTGACGTTTCGACATGGGGGCCGTGACCACCGTTTGACCGATGTGCACGGACATGTAATCCAGGAGATACTGAGTTAAAGTAGTGATCCATGAAGTTCCAGTTAAATGTCAGATTCGAATCTGTTTTCAATGACTCTTGAGTTGCCGGGCCCCTCTCAGCGACCTTAAAATCTAAGTATCCATCCCGGAAGGTCGTCCACGGTAAATCCTCCGTCGCATCTGCCGTTCCCATTACGCGTGATCAACGCAGACACATTCATATAATTCCCACCCGCTAATTCCACTGAAACAGGTATATTACGTATGTTCGATTACAAACGGCTTAATGAAGCAGTTAAAGCAGAGAACGGTATCAGCCGTCGTCTCTTTCTTTCCTATGGTGCAGCGCTGTCGACTCTTCCTTTACTGGGTCGGGCCAGTTGGGCGAATCCCTCTCCCGTTTTCCAGAAAGATCCATTCACGCTGGGTGTCGCTTCCGGCGATCCGGACTCGACCAGTGTGATTTTATGGACCCGCCTCGCTCCCGAACCACTACAGCCCCACGGCGGGTTAGGTCCCCAACCGATCGAAGTCAAATGGGAACTGGCGGAAGACGAAGGCTTTCAGAAGCTGGTAGCTTCAGGCACGACCCAGGCAACTCCACAGCTCGGGCATTCCGTGCACGTGGAAGCGAAAGGCCTGAAAGCCGATCACTGGTACTGGTATCGGTTCCAGGCAGGCGATGCCGTCAGCCCCGTGGGACGCACGCGGACGATGCCTGAAACCACCGCGATGCCAGACCAGCTGAAATTTGCTTTCGCCAGCTGTCAGAACTATGAACAGGGACTGTTTACCGCCTACGAACAGATGGCCCAGGACGACCTGGACCTGGTCTTCCACCTGGGTGATTATATCTACGAATATCAGTCTGGCAGAAACGGCAAGATCCGCACACACTTTGGTCCCGAGATCGAATCACTGGGTGATTACCGGATTCGCCACTCCCAGTACCGCGCCGATCCCTTGCTGCACAACATGCATGCCAAATGTCCCTGGTTTGTAACCTGGGATGACCATGAATTTGATAATAACTGTGCCGCTGATGTCTCCGAAGAACTGGATGCCGACCCGATTGACTATCTACTCAGACGGGCCAACGCTTACCAGGCATACTACGAAATGATGCCGCTGAGACCTGGTTGCCTGCCTCAGGGACCGCATATGCAGCTTTATCGCCAGGGTGGTTTTGGACGACTTGCAGATTTCTTTGTGCTGGATACACGTCAGTATCGTTCTGATCAGCCGAATGGGGATAAGAAATCTCCGCTGAATCAATCAGCAATGGCACGCAGCAATTCGCTCCTGGGCGGTAAACAACGAAACTGGCTGCAGTCCCAGCTGATCAGTTCAGATGCGACCTGGAACGTTCTGGCCCAGCAGGTGATGATGGGCATGGTGAGTTTCTCTTCGAAAGACGCAGAGCGGGTCTATTCCATGGACCAGTGGCCCGGCAGTGCCTATGAACGGATGCAGTTGCTGCAATTCATGGCTGATCGCCGTGTCCCTAATCCGGTAGTATTAACCGGTGACATTCATTCCAACTGGGTGAATAATCTGCGCGTGGATGACCGCAAGCCCGAAACACCTGTCGTGGCGACTGAATTTGTAGGAACCTCTATCAGCAGTGGTGGGAACGGTGTGCAGAAGCGCAAAGGGCACGCTGACATTCTCTCACACAACCCCTGCGTGCAGTTTCAGAACTCCGAACGTGGCTATGTCCGCTGCACTGTGACTCCCAAGAACTGGATCAGCGATTACATGGTTGTGGATGATGTTACCCGTCCCGGGGGACATGTCACTCCGCGGGCTGCATTTGTAGTCGAAGCGGGTACTCCGGGAGCACAACCGGCTTAAGTGCCCAATCCGCTATGCTGACATTCGACTGAGATCAGAGCACCGAAGGAGGCTCGGTCTCAGTCGGCGTCTGCAGTGTAATCCAGTGCAGAAGCGTTTTCGCGAGTACTTTGCTGTTGACTGGTTTACTGAGGTAATCATCGCAGCCTGCGTCGAGGCACTTCTGTCGATCTTCGGCCATGGCGTGCGCAGTGAGTGCTACGATGGGTAGTTTTGCACCTTCGGCACGAAGCGTTCTGGCCAGAGTGTAGCCATCCATTTCAGGCATCTGCATGTCTGTCAGTAGAAGCTGATAGGGTTGTCCTGCCTGTTCGGCTTCCTGAAACTTGCGCAGTGCAATCGCTCCATTGTCGGCGACATCGACTTCGGCCCCTTTCTTCTTGAGCAGGAAAGAAATCAGCCGCTGATTGTCGGGACCATCTTCAGCGAGCAGTATACGAGTACCTGCGGGAAGTGCGAGCGGTGCGGGTGATGTTTTATGCTCAGTCTGTTCGGGCTCATCCTGAAAACGAGAGGTGCTATACCTGGTTTCGTCGACGGTCTCTATGGGAAGTAGCAGACGAAAACAGGTTCCGGTTCCTTGCCTGGTCCAGACAAGCGAGACCTCACCATTCATCAGTCGAGCCAGTTTCCGTGAAATCACCAGCCCCAGCCCGGTTCCTCCATGCTGCCGAGTGACTGAGGTATCGGCCTGGGAAAAGGCATTGAATATTTTCTCTGCCTGAGCGGGAGACATCCCGGGACCGGTATCCTGAATGTCGAATTGCAGAAACGATATATCGCCCTGCTGAGACAGTTCTACAATGAGTTGAATCTGTCCCTGCTCAGTAAATTTGACTGCATTCCCGACCAGATTCATCAGGATTTGACGCAGTCGTGTGGGATCACTTTTGATGAGATCGGGAATCGGATTCTGAATCCGTGTCACCATCTCCACTCCCTTTTCCGTCGCCGGGGGACGCAGCAGACTCTCGATATGATCCAGAATGTGGAACACCTGGGTTGTTGTGTAATCGAGTTGGACTTTCTGGGCTTCAATCTTGGAGAGATCCAGAATGTCGTTAATAACGGTCAGCAGATGGTTGCCGGCCTCCTGGATAGTATTCACTGCCTGATCCCGTTTTCGCGGTGATGTTGAGAACTCTGAATCATTTTTCAGCAGATCGGCATATCCCAGAATCGCCGTTAGAGGCGTGCGGATTTCGTGGCTCATGTTAGCCAGGAATTCGCTTTTACTTTGAGACGCTGCCAGCGCTGCTTCCTGTGCCTGTTTGAGTTCGGTGATGTCGTTTCGAATCGCGAGATAGCCCGTAGGATTTCCTTCTCCGTCCTTCATCGTCGCGATTGTCGTATCGACCCAGTAGGGCTCACCATTTTTACGCCGATTACAGATTTCCCCCTGCCACATGCCTTCCGCGGCAATGGTGCGAAACACCTCTTTCCAGAATTCCCGGGAATGAGTTCCAGAATTAACGATGCTGTGTGTCTGCCCGATGGATTCTGCTTCGGTATAACCACTGACTTTGCAGAACATTTCATTCACGTGACGGATAGTACCATTCAGGTCGGTCTCAGCCACAATCGCATGCTGATCCAGCACTTTCAGGCAGAGTTCCAGCCGCACTGTTGCTTCTCTGAGCGACTTCTCCAAAACAATACGATCGGAAATATCTACGAGTACATTTACCGCACCAGTGAGTTCCCCCTCGAAATTGAACAGCGGACTGACATGTGCCAGCGCGGTCTTGCGACTGCCGTCCTCAGACTCAACTACGATCTCACCACCGTGAAGAGTTTTCCCAGTGTTCAGAGCAAGTGCCATCCAGCATTTCTCATGCGGAATCGGACTTCCATCAGTGCCGAATAATTTAAACGAACCACAGAACCGGTCATTCGGATTTTCGATCTGTGGTTCCCGCCCCCAGAAATCGGCTGCTGCCTGGTTGTAATAGGTAATCAGTCCCTGGGTATTACACGTATATGCAGCGACAGGCAGGGCATCAATCAGGCGGCGGATTTTTTCCCGGCTGTCCAACAGTTCCTGTTCCGCCTGCTTGCGCTCCGTAATATCATTTTCGATGGCCATGAAACCGGTCAGTTTGCCATCGGCGTCCAGGATCGGATCAACTTTAAGATGCACCCAGTATTCTGCTCCTGACTTGTGATAGTTAATCAGTTCTGTTTCGAAGCTCTCTCCTGCGCTAATCTTTCGCGACATGTACTCGATCACCCGGGAATCCGTTTTTTCTCCCTGGAGCATCGCCCCAGGGCACTGCCCCATTACCTCTTCGAGACTATAGCCGGTGATCTGTGTAAACCGGTCATTGACCCATTCCACATGTCCCTGGGCATCGGTGATCACAACACCATTCGTCGACTTACTGACTGCCGTTGCCAGTCGCGACAGTTGTTTTTCATTCTGTTTCTGTAGAGTAACGTCGATGCCGACTCCAAGGAAGCCTTCGATTTGCTGATACTGATCGCGAATCGCTGTCACCGTCAGTTCAACGGTTCGATGACTGCCGTCTTTACAGACATAAGTCCATTCACGCTTGTCAGAATCTCCCTGTTGCGCCAGTGCGATAAAGGTTTCAAAATTTTCAATCTTACGTCCGAGTGCAGTAGTCAATTCCCGGGCATGTTCTTCAATTTCTTCTGCAAGATGAAAAAATTCGGGAGTCTGAATGCCAATCATTTCCCTGGCTGAATACCCCAGCAACTGCTCGGCTCCGGGACTGAACAGCGTGATAATCCCCTCGGGATCGGTGGCAATGATGGAGACTTCCGTAGCCGCCCGGATGACGCCATCCAGATGCGCACGCGAAGTGTATTCGTCATACTGCAGGAGTAGAAAATCCGCTTCGCGCTGCTTTTCTTCCGTAATATCCTGAAAAGCACCCACCAGGCGTACGGGGTTCCCCTGTTCGTATTCCAGTTCCCCCTGGGCTCTCACCCAGATATGTCGCCCTTTCGCTGTAATGAAGGGGAGCTTGAGATCCCAGGACTGCCCGGTTTCGATCGATCGTTCCAGCGCACTTTGCAAAACGGGACGTGCCTCAGGTGCATAAAAACTGTACGCAGTCTCGATGGAAGGACGATATCCCGGCTCGACTTCATGGATCGCATACGTCTCCTGGGTCCAGAACAATTCCCGCGTTTCGAGATCCAGGTGCCAACCACCGATCTTAGCGACTTCGCCAACACGTGATAACAGCTTTTCACTCTGGTTGAGCTGCATCTTCGTCAGCTGATAATCATGAATGTCTTCGACGGTTCCGATCAGGGTCCGCTGCCCCTCCCGTTCTCCGTTCAAGGCCTGGGCCTGGATTCGCACCCAGCGGGAGAACCCCAGTTGATTCCGGGTGCGAACTTTAAGATCGATTGGTTTACTTTCCTGCAAATGTCGCTCTATCGCTGCTTCCCAGGATTCTCTGTTTCCCGCCCCCAGATGATTGAGAAATACTTCATACTGAGCGAGGGGAAACTCTGACTCTGCTGTGTAGCCGAACACGCGCCAGAATGATTTGGAGCACCAGAATTCATTGGTCTGCTCAGTCCAGGACCAGGTTTCATGAAAGGAAGCCGAGATTGACGCAGCCAGTTGGGATTGATTGCTTTTCAGATTCTGTATGCGTAAATCGAGATCCGTTTCTCTCTTGTCCAGGCTGTCCTTTCGCTTTCGGACACGGGTCAACAGATAGAAACTGGCTGCATAGGCTGTGACTGGCAATACCAGCCAGAAAAACCAGTGATGCGAAACAGAAGCCGCCTGGCCTGTCTGCGCCTGGTCAGCATCAGGTAAGACAGACTGAAATTTCACCAGCAGGGGCATCAATTTCTGCTCGCTGGTGAGAACCCGAGGCAACATGGCCTCGGGACTCTGTTGCCCCGACAGCACTTTAAGAACGTCTGCTGTAATCTGCTCAAAGAGAGGGCTGATTTGCCTATCAAGCTTCGAGGCAGCGGAAGCGGAGCCTGCCACCGTCTGACTGAGCTGATGACGCTGAGCATTCCACTGATTTAATAATTCGTCCAGTCGCTGATAGCTACTGGCAGCCTGCTTCGGGTTACTCAACAACAGCAGATGCTTGACGATTTCTGCAGTCTGGACCTGAAGTTGACTGACCGTCTGTCGTTGCTGTATCGCAGTCGCGGATTCGGAAGCTGACTGCGGTATGATTGACTGCTTCTGAAACAGAACCAGTACCAGAACCAGGAAAAAGCTGGCGAGAGCAGCCTGTAGAAAAGGCGTTCGAACAGCATTTTCCCACCCGGAAACCTTGACACGGGCCTGGATTGAGTCACCGACATTTGAGTCAGAACTAAAACTATGATGCATGGTTGATAATCAAGGAATTACAGACAGATGACGACAGACCATTTCTCTAAGTGGCGAATCAGAAGGGAGGTCAGTTATTTCCTGAAGTTACAGTGGGGATCCCTATCATTTACTTTCGTCCCTGAAATTAAGCTGAGATGATAAAAACAGAGAACTTGAAACCCGTGACTGTTATGTCTGCTGGCAGGATTCTGTTGAATTTCTCTGCTGACACAGTTTCTCTGAAAAGTGCCTGAGGGATTCACCTGCAATTGATGCTAAACGAAAGAATATGCTCCTCAGCTTCAGGCTTTCAGATTCATGGTTTTTTCATTGGTATTATTAAATGAGCCGTCTAGAATAAAGCAAATCTGTACATCTCGTACGAGTTCAAAACAAAAGGCCTCTCAAAAGAATTGTTTATCATAAGCAATCCTCCGAACTTGCACTTGAGACGTTTTTCAAATCCAATCATCTCAGGGAGAATCCGCCATGAAGAGTTTATGCCGCTGGGGATCAATGGCTTTATTGATCTGTGCCACGCTGGTGACTCAAACTTTTGCCCAGCAGAACAGTTCCTCCAGGAAAAAACCAAATATTCTGGTCATTTTCGGTGACGACATCGGTCAGACCAATGTTTCTGCCTACACAATGGGACTGGTGGGTTACCGCACGCCCAACATCGATCGAATCGCCCGGGAAGGGGTGATCTTTACCGACTATTATGCGGAGCAGAGCTGTACTGCAGGACGCTCAACATTCATTACCGGGCAGTGCAGCTACCGCACGGGGCTGTCGAAAGTGGGCCTGCCTGGTGCGGATCTGGGATTACAAGCCGAAGACCCGACCCTGGCAGAACTACTGAAACCGCTGGGCTATGCGACCGGGCAGTTCGGAAAAAACCACCTCGGTGACAAGGACGAATTCCTGCCTACGAATCATGGGTTCGATGAATTCCTGGGAAATCTATATCACCTGAATGCAGAAGAAGAACCCGAAAATCGCAACTATCCGCGGGATCCCGAATTCCGCAAGAAATTTGGTCCGCGGGGTGTGATCAAATCCAGTGCGGACGGCAAAATCGAAGACACCGGTCCCCTGACGAAAAAGCGAATGGAGACAGTGGATGAAGAAACTTCGTCTGCAGCCATTGATTTCATTGAACGCCAGACCAAAGCAGAAAAGCCCTTCTTCTGCTGGTGGAACTCGACCCGCATGCACTTCCGGACGCACGTCAAAGAAGAACACCGCGATCAGCCAGGGCTGACTGCTCGCACGGAATATGCAGACGGGATGATTGAGCACGACAAACAGGTGGGAACACTGCTCAAGAAACTGGACGAACTGGGAATTGCGGACAATACGATTGTAATCTACACGACCGACAACGGGCCGCATAAAAACTCCTGGCCCGATGCGGGATTAAGCCCCTTCCGGAACGAGAAGAATTCGAACTGGGAAGGTGCCTTCCGGGTGCCCTGCGTGATTCGCTGGCCGGGCAAAATCAAGGCTGGTACAGTCTCTAATGAGATTGTGAGCGGCATGGACTGGCTGCCGACTCTGATGGCCGCTGCCGGTGACAGCAATATCAAAGAGGAGCTTTTGAAAGGGCATCGCGCGGGGAATAAGACTTACAAGGTCCATCTGGACGGGTACAATATCCTGCCTTACCTGACCGGCAAAGAAAAGAAATCGCCGCGCAGGTCATTCTTCTACTTTAACGACGACAGCCAACTGGTCGGACTGCGGTTCGAGAACTGGAAGCTGGTCTTCCTGGAACAGCGTGCCCGGGGGACCCTCAAAGTCTGGGCGGAGCCTTTCACGCCGCTGCGTCTGCCGTTAATGTTTGATTTGCGAGCTGATCCGTACGAGCAGGCCAATATCACGTCGAATACGTATTATGACTGGTTGCTCGACCATGCCTTCCTGCTGGTTCCCGCGCAGCAATACGCGGGTAACTTCCTGGAAACCTTTAAAGAGTTTCCTCCGCGTCAGAAACCGGCTTCCTTCAATCTGGATGAAGTGGCCAAAAAACTGCAGGAAGGGACCGGCGGGGCTCAATAAGCTCGCCTTACCAGTCTGTTGATATTACACTCAAAGCGGAGCGTCCACACGAGGCGTTCCGCTTTGTTTTCTTTGCCAGCAGGTAGTATCCAGGATGCTGCCAGACTCTGATTGAAGGAACGTGCATGAATCCGCGTGAATCGATTCTGCAAATCTCGGAATCAATGAATGCCGCTATTCTGGGGCAGGAAGCTGTGGTGGAACGGCTGCTGATTGCCCTTCTGGCGGATGGTCATGTGTTGCTGGAAGGCTTACCCGGCACGGCAAAAACGCGATCGATCAAAACGCTGTCGAGTCTCATCGAAAGTCAGTTCAGTCGCGTGCAGTTTACCCCCGACCTGCTGCCTTCGGATGTGACGGGCTCGGAAATCTACCGCGAACAGAACGCGACGTTCGAGTTTCAGCAAGGGCCTGTGTTTGGGAACCTGGTTCTGGCGGATGAGATCAATCGTGCCCCGGCGAAGGTGCAGTCTTCACTCCTGGAAGCGATGGAGGAACGCCAGGTCACCGTGGCGGGCAAGACGCATCGACTGCCGAACCTGTTTCTGGTGCTGGCGACCCAGAACCCGATTGAACAGGAAGGGACTTACCCGTTGCCCGAGGCACAGATGGACCGGTTCCTGCTCTATGTGAATGTGGATTATCCCATCGGTGAGAATGAGCTGGCGATCATGCGGCTGGTACGCCAGGAAAAAGCGGCTGCAGTAAAAAAGTTACCGGTTCCCATTTCGCAGGACGTGATTTTCGAGGCCAGGAAGCAGGTATTTGAAATCCACGTGGCGGAAGCGGCGGAACAGTATATCGTCGATCTGGTGTTGGCCACGCGTAACCCGGAGCGACGGGAGGGGAAACTGGCCAGCTGGATTCGCCTGGGAGCCAGTCCGCGGGGAACGATCGCCCTGGATGCGGCCGCGCGGGCACATGCCTGGCTGAACAACCAGGACTTTGTCTCGCCGGATAATATTCGTGAGGTGACACCGGCGTGCCTGGCACATCGGGTGCATCTGAGCTACGAAGCCGAGGCGGAGGGGGTCTCCCGGACTGATGTGATTGAAGAACTCCTGAAAACGGTCGTTGCCGTCTGAGGTCAGCCGATGAGTGCTGCTGTTTCGATTACTCTCGAAGAACTGATTCTGATGAAGGCGGAAGCGCGCGGCTTTTCGCTGCTGCCACGGCAGCCGGTCACTTCGTTGCTGGCGGGGCGACATGCTTCGCGTCTGCGGGGGCGGGGGCTAACGTTTGAGGAGCTGCGGCACTATCACGAAGGAGACGACGTCCGTTCGATCGACTGGAGGGCGACGGCTCGACTTCGTTCGCCACACGTGCGGGTCTTCAGTGAAGAGCGGGAACGGCCGGTGCTGTTTGTAGTGGATCAGCGGCTACCCATGTTTTTCGGATCGCGGCGGGCGATGAAATCGGTAGTGGCAGCTGAACTGGCGGCGTTGGGGGCCTGGCGTTCTCTCGAAGTGGGCGACCGCGTCGGGGGGCTGGTGTTCAACGAAAGTGAAGTCGTAGAGATCCGGCCGCATCGTAGCCGGACACGTGTGCTGCGGCTGTTTCATGAAATCGTCAACATGAACCAGCGGCTGGCTTCCGAACAGCGCGCGGAAGGGAGTGTCACTTTAAACAATGCCCTGGAGAAGGCCCTGCATGTGGCGAAGCATGATTGCCTGGTAGTCCTGATCAGTGACCTGGATGGTGCGGATGCGGAAACGCGTCGGCTTTCGACTTTGATTTCTGCTCGCAATGATATGCTGGTGGCCGCCGTTTATGATCCGCTGGGGGCCACGCTCTCCGGGGCACCGGGCATGCTGGCAGCCGACCGGGGAGAACTGTGGGAAATTCCCAGTCACGCTGCCTTTACAGACCAGTTTCGACAGGCCTTCCAGGAACGTGTGGATGAATGGCAGAAAATCTTTCGTAATCTGAAGGTGCCTGTGATGCCTGTGTCTACGTCACTGCCCGCGGGCCCACAGGTGCTTTCTCTGCTGGGGCACAGGGCGCGACACTCATGAAAAACGACGCAACCAGCCTGGACCGGATGCACGATATTGTGCTGCCGGATGCAATACCCTGGTGGCCCCCGGCGCCTGGCTGGTACGTGGTGCTGGCGGCGCTGGGAGGGCTGGTGCTGTATCTGTCGTACCGGGGCTGGCGGCACTGGAAGGCGAATCGCTATCGTCGCCTGGCACTGCGGGAACTGGAACAGGCGCATTCGGTATTAGAAGTATCTGAACTGTTAAGACGGACGGCGCTGATGGTGGTTCCTCGCGCGGAAGTGGCAGCGCAGACCGGAGCCGCCTGGCCCGGGTGGCTGGCGTCGCACGCACCTGTCGCAATGGACGAGCAGATTTCCCGGCAATTGACGGTGGGTGTTTACGATGGCTCAACGGATGAGATTGAGAGACTGAAACAATATGCCGCTGGCTGGATTCAACAACATCGACTTCCCGAACTGCCGCAGAGGGAATCAAGATAAAACATGTTAGCCTTTGCTTATCCCTGGATCTTCGCTCTCTTGCCGGTGCCCTGGCTGGTGAGATATTTTCTCCCGGCCCGGGAATCGACTGGGGTCGCGGTGCGGGTTCCCTTTGGGGAGCGACTGACGGCCGTGATGCGGAACCAGGCGCCCGTGGCTGCCGCCGTCAGTCAGTCTCGTCAACTGCTGATACCAGCGCTGATCTGGGGACTGGTGCTATGCGGACTGGCACGTCCGCAATGGATCGAGCCGCCTGTCGTGAAAGAAGAGCCGACCCGTGATCTGCTGCTACTGGTCGATCTGTCGAGTTCGATGGACGAGAAGGATTTCGTCAACACGGCCGGCAAGGCGATTACGCGACTGGAAGCAGTGAAAGAGGTATTGGGTGATTTCCTGGTCCGCCGTAAAGGAGACCGGGTGGGACTGGTGGTGTTTGGTTCCGCCCCGTATCTGCAGGCACCCTTTTCGACCGACCTGTCGCTGGTGCGGACACTGCTCGATGAATGCCAAGTGGGGATGGCGGGGCCGCAGACCGCCTTTGGTGATGCGATCGGGTTGGGGGTGAACCTGTTTCAGGAGAGCAAGGTTCCCGCCAAAACCATGATTGCGCTGACGGATGGAAACGATACCAAAAGCCAGGTTCCGCCTGTGGAGGCTGCCCGGATTGCCGCCCAGAGGGATATCCGGATTCATACCGTGGCGATGGGAGATCCGACGACCGCCGGTGAAGACAAGCTGGACGCCGAGACATTGAAAGAGGTGGCCCGCGTGGCCCACGGATCTTATTTCTTTGCCGGTGACCGGAAGCAGCTGGAGCAGATTTACCAGGAACTGGACCAGATCGAAACACGAGAAGTGAAGACGATCAGTCATCGTCCGCGGCGGGATCTGTACTATTATTTTCTGCTGGCGGCGCTGTTTCTATCACTGCTGGAGAAGGTGCTGGCGGTCTGGCGGGCCCGCAGCGAGACCTCTTTGAAACAAGAAACAGCGGAAGTGCGGGTGAATCCGGCGAGCGGTCAACTGGAGGTGGTGTCATGATGGAGACCTTCAGCCAGTTGCATTTCATTCGGCCAGGCTGGCTGTGGCTGCTGCCGCTGGTTGGCGGACTGTGGTGGCTCTGGCGTCGGCATACGACGCCGCTGCGGGGCTGGCGCGAACAGATCGCTCCTGAACTGTTGCAGGCGATGACCGTGCGGAATTCGACACGTCAGGACTATTCGGCCCTGTTGTTGCTCGCCGGTTGGCTGCTGGCGGTGATCGCGATAGCAGGGCCCACTTGGAAACAGGAACCGAATCCGTTTGCCGCCGATGCAGCGCCGTTGATGATTCTGCTCAAAGCGGACAAGAGTATGGACCAGCCTGATCCGCTGCCGTCAGCAATTGAACGGGCTCGATTGAAAGTGGACGATCTGGTTCGAATCCGCCAGGGACAACCGGTGGGGCTGATTGCATACGCAGGGTCGGCGCATCTGGTATTGCCTCCCACGCGGGACACGTCCATTGTGGCCGAGATGGCGGCGCAGATCAGTTCGGGGATCATGCCAGAACCCGGAGATCGGCTTGATCTGGCATTGGAGAAAGCGGATGAGATCCTGAAGGGGGGCGATGCAGGCGGAACGGTGCTGGTGATCGCAGACAGCGTGACAGACGATGCTGCATCACTGGTCAAAGCGGGACAGAAAAAAGGTGCGTTTCCGATTCAGTTTCTGGCACTGCGGAATGATCCTTCCCTGCAACGGGCGGCTGAGGCGGTGCAGGCTTCCCTGGTGGAACTGACGCCGGACGATGCCGATGTGACCGCGATTGCGAAAGCAGCCGAGCGGAAGTCGGTGGTCGGGGTGGCTGGTGAAGATCAGCGCTGGGAGGAAATGGGATACTGGCTGGTGCCTTTCCTGGCGGTGATTGTGGCGGCCGGGTTCCGTCGTGAGAAACAGTTCAACGGCAGGGAGGTCCAATGAGAGTCTCGCTGGTGTTGATCGTTGTCTTATCGTGGACGGGCTGGTGGCTGACGCCGGACCAGCGGGGGCAGCGTCTGTTTCAAGACAAACAATATCGTCAGGCGGCAGAAGCGTTTACGGACCCTGAATGGCAGGGGGCGGCCTGGTATCGGGCGGGAGAGTTCGAACAAGCGGCGCAGGCTTTTGCTCGGGGTTCGAGTCCCGAGGCGCGGTTTAATGCGGGGAACGCCTGGATGCTGCTGGGGAAATATGAGCAGGCGATTGCGGAATATGAGCGGGCGTTGAAACTGCGTCCCGGTTGGAAAGCAGCAGAGGAGAATCGTGCGTTGGCAGAAGCCCGGGCGAAACTGAGGGAAACGAAAGGGGGCGACCTCGGCGATCAGCAGGAAGGTGCCGACGAAGTGGTGTTCGACCTTAATAAAGAACGCGGGGGACAGAATACGCAAATTGCCGGGGAGCAGGCAGCATCGGATAACGCCGTTCAGGCGATCTGGTTAAGACGCGTGCAGACGAACCCGGCTGACTTTCTCCGCTCCAAATTTGCATATCAGTCTGCACTGCAGCAGGAAGGAGCCTCGGAATGAGAGTTTTCTCTGGCGTGATACTGTTAATGATAAGCCTGATGTCGCGGGCGCTGGTCGCTGCGGAGGTAGAACCGGCATCGATCAAGATCAAGGAGCAAACCTGGTGGGTGGGGCAGCAGGTTCCCTTTACGGTGCAGTTGCGGGCTCCAGGTTCGTTTTCCGGAGCGGCGGTGTTTTCCCTGCCTGAGATTCCGCGGGTAGTGATTATTAAGACGGGCAGCCCAGTGGTGTCTTCCGAGGAGATCGAGGGTAAAACCTGGTTCGTGCAGACGCATGACTTCGCTCTGTTTTCGCAACAGAGCGGAACCGTAACGATCCCGGAGTTCACAGTGCGGTTCAGTCATAAAGATGGTTTTACCGGGCCGGTGCATGATCAGAGTGCGCAGGTGCCCGCGGCCCAGGTGAAAATCGAGCGACCGCCGGGCAGTTCTGCCCAGGACTTTCTGGTCACTACTGACTCCTTCAAACTTAAGGAACGCTGGGATCCTCAGCCGGGCGCTACGGAACAGGGAGCCGTGTTTCAGCGAACGATTACCCAGGAAGCGGACCATGTGACCGGGATGGCACTGGCGCCTCCCCCTGAAGCGGTGCCTGCGGGGGTGCGGCTCTACCTGGGGCAGCCGACAGTGAGTGACAAGACGGAGCGTGGTGCTTTTATTGGGACGCGCGTTGATACGTTAACCTATCAGTTGCAGGAAGCGGGGACCTGGACCTTGCCGGCGATTCGCTATCAGTGGTGGGATCCGGAGAAGAAAACCTTCGGCTCCCAGACGCTGCCGGCGGTGACGTTTGAAGTGCAAGGGACTGCCGTTCCTGTCACTGATGCTCCTGCAGAGGCTTCCCCAAAATCGATTTATCTCGGGTTGGCAGTTCTCGGCACTTGCCTCGTTCTTATGTACTGGCAACGACAACGAATGAGGAACGGCCTGCGCTGGATCGGACAACACTGGAATTCACCGGAGCGCGTGGCTGCGGCTAAGCTGCTGGCGGGTTGCAGGACCAATAATCCTCATGCAACTCAAAGAGCCTGGCAGGTCTGGCTGAACTGCCGGGGAGCGGATGCTTCAATCAGCCCGGAACTCAAAGCGGCGGTGCAGGAACTTCAGAGCGCGTTGTATGGTGTGAATCAGTCGGCAGACTGGCAGGGAGCGAGACTGGCGGCCGCCTTTCGCGCGAATCAGAGAACGGACAAAAAGTCTGGTCTGAAGAAACAGAGCGCGTTGCCGGCGCTGAACCCGAGATGAAGGCACAACGAGGCAATTCCTTGCCCGTCACCAAATAAAAAATGGTCGTCGCAAATCACTTATTTCTAAGTATTTACAACGACCATTATTTTGAATACGGAGAGAACGGGACACTCTTAACCGCTTGTTCTAAGTAGTTTCAATCAAAACGATTATAACAACAAGCTCTTTCGAGACTACAAGTTACGTTTATTCACCTCTATTCAATAATATTCACGAATCATCAGGAATGATCAGCATTTTTGGCACACTGTGTCAATCAATTCTCCACGCCTCAATCACTATCTGAATGAGAGGTGTTAGAGATGAGCTTTACAAACACGACTTCATTTACCCCACGAGATAACCATGTCTTGCATGTATTGGGTGTAGAACGCATCAGTAAAGAAAGTCAAGACGAGCTTAGTCTTGATGATCAAGAGGCATTACTTAAGCAGTACATCAAGCAGAATTATGATGGCCCAATTGATTTTATAAGTATCAAAAGTCAAGGGAGCGGAGAATACTTAGATCGTTCTGAACTTTTCGAAATCGAAAGTTTAATAGAGTCAAGAAATTTAGACGTTGTGATTTGTGAAGATTTGGGACGCATTTGCCGGAGAAGGCGAGCTTATGACCTTTGTGAACTATGTGAAGACTATGGTACTCGACTTATCGCTTTAAACGATAAAGTAGATACTTCGCAAGATGGTTGGCAAGATAGTGCATTCTTATCTACCTGGCATCACGAACGAAGCAACCGGGATACTTCCGACAGAATACGGCGAAGTCTTCGAAATCGATTTATTAATGGTGGGATAATCCAAACTCTAGTATTTGGATATATCAAGCCTGATGGCACAAAGACAGATCAAGACGTCTATAAAGATCCAGAAGCAGAAGCCATTTACGAACACTGGTTCACAATGTTGGAAAACGGAGCCTCATATTCTGATGTTGCCGACTGGCTAAATAGGGAGAAGATACCTCTCGGTCCAGGATCTCGTTCAGACAAGTGGTCATGCAAGATGGTAAGACGGGTGACATACAATCCAATCTTGAAAGGCGAACGCGTTCGTAATAAAAAGAAGTCTAAACGAGTCAATCGGACAGGCCGACGAAAGTCTGAAAATTCCCCTCCGGAAGAAATACTTAGGAGGAATTGTCCTCATCTAGCTTTCATAGCTCCTGATCGCTATGACAGGCTCATCATGCTCCTTGATACCCGTAATAAGAAATACTGTCGAAAGGGCAAAAACGGGAAAGATACCCGAAAAAACGTCTCAAAAAAAAGAACACGTTTTCCGGGACAAATGGTTGAGTGCGGTATATGTGGTCACAAATACGTATTTGGTGGTCATGGTCAAAAAGATCATTTGATGTGCGACGGTGCTCGAGGTCATTCCTGCTGGAATGGTGTTACAATCGATGGACCACTTGCCACTGAAAAAATTCTTTCTGCAATTTTAACTGAAATTGAACAGTTACCGGATTTTGATCAGAAATTCCTGGCAAATGTCCAGAATGAGGCCAGAAGGCTAGATCAAGATTTGGTAAAAAAACAGAGTCAGCTTGAAAGTGAAATTCAGAGACAAGAGCAAGTAATAGAAAACCTTCTCAACTACATTCGCTCTGGTAACAGTAGTGAACGGGTTAGCCAAGATTTAAGTCGAGTTGAAACTGAACTTAAAGAAAATCAACTTAAACTTTCTTCTATTAAAGATAAACCTCATTCGACTGTAGAAATACCTGATATATTTGAACTAAAAGAGCTGGCAAGAACAAATCTTCTTCACCTCGACCAAGAAAGTTGGGAATTCAGAATATTGATGAAGCGACTGATTCCTAAAATAGTAGTTTTCCCTTATCAACTTTGTGATGGTGGAAAAATAGTTCTTCGTGCACAGTTTCGTCTTTTTATTGCGGGACTACTTGAGAACTCAAGCACTCGCGATACGCTTCAAAAACCACTGGAACGTGTTTTGACAGTAGACTTATTTGATTCGCCCCAAAGAAATGCATATAGAGAAGTGGTTGTGGAGATGCGTCAAGCCAATGCGGGGGATAACAATCAGACGGTTAAAGAGATTGCAGAAAGTTTAGGCATCACAGACACGGCGGTGCAATACGCTATGGCACTACAACGCCAAATGGATTCTCTTGGAATAACCGATCCTTACATACCGATTACAGAGCCTCCTGGAACTGGAAAGCTAATCCGACATAAGCACCCACGTTATCAATTTAACCCTCTACCACATGCTGGTGAGATCTGAATTTCAAGTTAAATAAACTCATGGACTTTCTTTGCCCCGTTTCATTATTGGATACGGGGCATTTTTGTGCGCTAGAATTAAGGAGAAACAGTATGGCATGCCCAAACAGCAGTAACCCGACTGAACCACCGACGTTCGATGAGGTTCAGAACGCTCTCGATCAATTAATCAGACTTATTGCTCAATCAGTTGTGAAAGAACTCAGGCTACAGCAACAGCAGGAAGCATCCGAGAGATAAATAATGGCGAAAAAGGCGTCATAATAAGTAGGATTATATGCAGCGTGTTAGCATTCAGGTGGAGCGGTTTTTCGGGGTGCTCAACACGCTGCATATGATCTATTGGACTGAACCGCAGGGGCGTTTTCGACTATGGGGATTGAATGCCCGCAGGGTGAAAACAGCGTTCTGTTTTCTCTGCGATTGCGGGCATAATTGTCCGACGGGATCGTTCGCTCAAGTGTCGAGGCAGGCCGCTGTGGCGGGTTGTAATTGCCAAGACGGTTGTGCGGGGCGTCCCGGAGGCGGAATCCGTCACCGGCGCAGACCCCGACCGGAACACTCTATAAAGGGAGATCAAAACGAGGGGCCGGTTCTCTTGCAGAAGACTCATGAGGTATCACAGACCTCCCAGAGTTCGGAAGCCGGAAGCGAGGCACGAACCAAATATGGAGCAGGAAGTCGCTCCCAGCGGGAGTGCAATTCCTGCGACCTCTGGAGCGCGGCCTGTCCGCAGGAGGGACAGATGGCAGACGATTCCCCGGGAACCGGAGACGCTGCCCGAGGACGTTTTTCGCTCAGAGGCCCCGCTCCTTCCAGCAGTCCGCGGCACAGCGCGATCTTCTCTGCCCGGAAGCGATTGGCCAGAAAGCCATAATGCCGAATCCGCATCAGCCCATCTGGAAGCACATGCTGCAGGAACCTGCGGAGAAACTCCGTGGCGGCGAGCGTCATGGTCCGCTTCCGACTGCCTTGGGCGTAGTCTTTATAGCGGAACGTGACCTGGCCGTCTGCGACGTTCAACAGCCGGCTGTTCGAGATCGCCACGCGGTGCGTGTAGCGTGCCAGGTATTTCAGTACCGACTCGGGGCCGCCGAAAGGCGGCCGGGCATACACGACCCATTCGGTCCGCACGGACTGGTTGAGAAGACGCTTGAAGCCCTGGGGATCGGCGACGGAAGCCAGCCGCCCGGGGAATTCCAGTTTTCCCGCGACATACGTCTGCTTGAGCAGGTCCAGAAACTTGCCGCGAAACAGCCGGCTGAGTACGCGCACGGGCAGGAAGAAATCGGCCCGTCCCGCGACCCAGCGTGTGCGGTCGGGCGCCAGTCCGCCGGAAGGGACCACGCAATGCAGGTGGGGATGCGGCATCAGGGTCTGTCCCCAGGTATGCAGCACGGCCAGAAACCCGATTTCCGCCCCCAGGTGCCTGGGATCGGCGGCGACTTCCAGCAGCGTCTGGCTGGCCGCGCGGAACAGCATCCCGTACATCAGCCGCGGGTTGGCAAGTGTCAGATCCACCAGCACGTTCGGCAGTGTGAACACCACGTGGAAGTAGGGCACGGGCAACAGTTCGGTCGCCCGGCGCTGCATCCACTGCGCACAGGCGGACCCCTGACACTTGGGGCAGTGGCGATTCCGGCAGGAATTGTAACTGATCTGTCGATGGTCGCAGGAGCGGCACGTTTCTACATGCCCGCCCAGGACCGCAGTCCGGCAGTTCTGCAACGCCCGCATGACGCGGCGCTGGGCAACGGACGTGGGATAGCGCTTCAGGTATTCCGCACCGTACTGCCGCACGACGTCAGCGAGTTCCCACCGGGGACGCGTCATGAGTCCTCCTGTGGCGTGTCTGGCTGGTCTTGCTCATGGAGCAGTTCCAGGGGACTGCGGGTGCCGCCGATCAGGTGCTTGGAAACGTGCGTGTAGATCGAGGTGGTCCGCAGGCTGGCATGGCCCAGGAGTTCCTGGATGACCCGCAGTTCCGTGCCGGCTTCGAGTAGATGCGTGGCGAAACTGTGACGCAGCATGTGTGGCGTGACGGCTTTGTCCAGGCCGGCCTCACTACAGGCGTCCCGGCAGACCCGTTGCACCGACCCCACAGCGATCGGCTTGATCCGTGAGGGACCGAGAAACAGCCAGTCGGCCGGACGGGCGGCCCACCAGTAGTGCCGCAGCGTTTGCAGCAACAGGGGTGAGAGCAGTGTATAGCGATCTTTGTTTCCCTTGCCCTGCACGATGCGGATCACCATCCGCTGGCTGTCAATGTCGCACACCCGCAGACGCACTGCCTCGGAAATCCGCAATCCCGACGCGTAGGCCGTCATCAGGATGGTGCGGTGCTTGAAGGAGTGCACCGCCTGAAAGAAGCGACGGACCTCGTCAAGACTCAGCACTTCCGGTAAATGCCGTTCGGGCCGGGGGCAGCGAATGTCCTGCACGATCTCGCCGCGCTGAAGTGTATTCCGATACAGAAACCGCAGTGCCGCCAGTGCCTGATTGTAGGTTCCCCAGGCGACTTGCCGGTCCTGGACCAGATACAGCAGATAAGTCCGGATGGCCTCCGGTCCCAGGACTTCCGGGCTTTTACCGAAGTGCCGGGCAAAGCGGGACACGTTGTTGACGTAAAGCTTGATCGTTTTCGGGGACAGGTTCCGCAGTTCCATGTCCTCGATCATGCGCTGCCGCAGTGGAGTCATCACTGGACCTTTCGTGAAACAGAGATTTCAGAGACCGGGAAGGTACTGAAACTATGCCTCACAAATGGCGGAAGCGCAAATCGGAATATTCGGAACAGTCCGTACAGACGGACCGGGGTGCTACGTGTACTTTGCAGTCCGGTGGGACGAGCCCTCAGCGGAGGGATCAATCACAGTTGCCGATCCCAGGCCTACCGCGAAGCGGTTTAGTTCAATACATAGGGGATAGATTACCTATTGTACGATGGTAGTCGATCTCCAAAACAAATTCGTCGTCAGTAAAACGCCCCGCATGGAACAGATATGCGGGGCGTTTTGTTTTTACACATCCTCAACAGAAAGGAGCCTTGCTTGGAATACATGGTTTTAACGTTCGTCTCTGTCGCCCTGTTGCTGACTGTCGTCTCATTCATCAAGGAACGGCGGTTGCGGCTGGCGCTGCAGGGAATTCTCAGACACCTGATTCAACGCTGGAGGGCACATGGAAAAACCGACTCTACCAATCACACTAACACTGATCCTGTTGACCGGAGCCGGATGTAGTTCCGACGAAAACAGCCGTGTGGCCGAACTGGCAACACGACAGCTGGAGCGCCAGGCTGAGCAGAACCAACGCATGACGGAACTCCAGCAGGAAGTTGCCTCCGGTTCACGGGAACTGGTCGAAGCAGACGCCAGATCCCGGCAGGAGATGGTCACGCTGCAGCGCGAGATGCAGACCGAGCGAAACGAGATCGGATACCAGCGGGACCAGCTGGAGGCAGAACGCCGTGAAATTGCTGACAGCAGAAATCGTGACCCGATCATTGCGGCGGCGATCACCAGGGTGACCATGGTGGTCGTTAGCCTGCTGCCCCTGTTGATCTGCTGGTTGCTGCTCAGGCAGAAAATCGAACCCGCTAACGATCAGCAAATGACAGAGCTGCTACTGGATGACCTGGTCTCAGCAGAACCATGGCTGATGCCACCTGCAAACACAAATCCGGACAAACCACGGCTGACGGATTTCCCGCAGCCCCCCGATCCTGATGATCCCACAGAAAGGAGCACATGAAATGTCACACATAGTCACGATCAAAACAGAGGTCCGCGACGTAGAAGCCCTGGGCCTGGCCTGCCGTCGACTCAAACTGGGAGAGCCCGTTCACGAAACCGTCCCGCTGTTTAGTGGGGAAGTCTCCGGCTATGCGGTCCGTCTCCCCGACTGGCGGTATCCCGTCGTTTTCGACGTCGACCAGGGTCAGGTCCGCTACGACAACTTTGAAGGCCGCTGGGGTGAGCCGACTCACCTCAATCGTCTGCTGCAATCGTACTGCGTGGAAAAGTCAAGTCATTCACAGTGCACCCCATGCAATGGTTTCAATTGAGAAATGATAAAAATATTGCCTGGTTTTACATTACCTAAGCTATTCAAGTCAGCGTTCGAGTATGGGTTGCATACTCATGTATTTTATATCGTCCAGTCACGCCATAAAGGAGAGTCAAATACCATGTCCCATATTGTTCAAATTCAGACCGAAGTTCGTGATCCCGTTGCGGTATCCTCTGCCTGCTCCAGACTATCGCTGCCTGCACCAACCCAACGTACTGTTCGACTTTTTAATGGAGAAGTTTCTGGATTGGCAGTCGAGCTTCCCGGCTGGCGGTATCCTGTTGTCTGTCAGCTTGCCTCCGGCCAGCTTCAATACGATAACTATGAAGGCCGTTGGGGAGATCAAGCTCATCTCAATAAATTCGTCCAGATTTACTGCGTGGAGAAGGCTAAATTAGAGGCCAGAAAGGCAGGCCATTGCATCAATGAACGGACACTACAGGACGGTAGCATACTGATTCAGGTACAAGTAAATTCCTGAGTTTCTTGCGGATCTCATGTCTTGTTCTCGCCCTTTGTGTTTTTTGTTTTGAGACCAGGATACCTACGGGGGGATGGAGGTGCGGTCAATTCCCGACATTTCGCTTCGTCTGCGGTAATAATCCAGCGGCCATCATCAGCTTTGCGAGCGTTTATTTTCCCATCCTTTATCCATTGATGGATTTTTCCATATTTCACCTGAAGCTTCTGAGCTATTTCAGAGATGTACCACTCATTTTCATCGAGCGGAGAAGTATTTTGATATGACGATTTTTTACACGTCCTCAATCCGTAACGGAGCATTAGCATTCGCACACGTGATTCGTTAAACGGCAACCCCCTGGGAGTCAGAAATCCTACCTCATTCAACTTGTTGGCAATCTGTGGTGCAGAGATTTTTGAGTCCAGCAGCTCTTTCAGGTATTGCATTAGTTGTGTTCCGGTACTGAGTTTCGAGAGTTGTCCGACAGGACGCCGAAAACGCGTATAGGTCTGGTGACCGCCGGCCCAATGGATTCGTGCCTCCACCCACTCACTTTTTCCTTCTACGTCAATGACCACATGGTCAATGATCTCACGGAGAATTTCTTTTCGGTCCACATCCGTTGTGCTGGCGGCGGTCCACAGGGCAGGAACATTTGCTGCTAATCCCTTGATTCGTTCCTGATCTTCGTTGCTCAGTGACTTTGGTTGCTCTTGTAGAAAACGCTCGTATTGTTCTTCCAGTTCACGTTGGGAACGTAGCTTTTCTTCCCAGGCCAGTTCCAGTGTTCTCGCTACCAGTCGATTCTCTGGTTCGACTGCATGATACTGCCTCGCGGCACGCTCTGCTTCGTAAGTAGCCCGCTCCAGTTTCTGGCTCCATAATGTTTGAGATGCTTCACGTTGTTCATGGAAATCGGAGGCAACTTGACAGCTGACAGCCAGAGCCGATGGTTGAAGCGCCAGCATTGCCAGTCTCACCACTTCATCATCCAAGGGTTGTGCTTTCAGTCTTTGACAGACTGGATCAGCATAGAGCGAAGATCGTGCGGAACACTGGTAACTGGGCCTGGAATTGCTTCCTCCGTACTGCGTTCGCAATCGATATCCACAGCGTCCGCACACCAGCATCCCTGCCAATAATGCTCGACCTTGCCGCACACTCCCACGCGAGGAGATGATTGACCGGTTCTGTTCCAGCCGTTCCTGATTTTCTTCATATTGAGACCAGGAAATATAGGCTGGAAATCGATCCCTTAATAAGACCAACCATTCGTTCTGTGATAAGCGGCTGGGACGTTTTTGTTGTTTTCTCTTCTGACTTTGGCAACTACGACCAAACACATACGCTCCTGCATAAACCGGATGAGTAAGCATGTTCTGTATGGCTGCCTGGTTGGGACGTCTCCATTCCAGTTGTCCTTTGTTAGAGCCTGAGGATGGTCGGACTGGCATGCGAATCCCCTCAGCAACCAGATGACGTAATACGGCATGCATTGTGCCTAACCGTTCGAACTGATCGAATATAGTTCGCACAACCCCCTGAGCCTGCTCATCGGGATCAAAAACTAGTTCGTCAGCCGAGCGAACATAACCAACGGGGCCTTTACTTAACAATTCACCGCGACGTGCCTTTTGCAGAGCACCTTGCCACATTCGCTGTCGCAGAACGTGTAGTTCGGCCTCGGACATGGTTCCCTTTAGTCCCAGCAGGAGTCGGTCGTTATAGGATGACGGATCGTATAGTCCATCAAGGTCAGAGATCAGTGTGTCAAACAGAGCACACAGTTCCAGCAACTGATACCAGTCTTTGCAACTCCGTGCTAAACGAGACATTTCAACCCCCAGGATGACACCAACATGTCCCAATGCCACCTCACTGAGTAAACGCTGGAAGCCCAGCCTTTTTTCACTCGAAGACCCAGAAAAACCCAGATCATCATCAATCACCAGAATGCGCTCGGTTGGCCATCCCAGTCGTTCAGCCTGGGCCACCAGACCATACTGGAGTTGTGTAGATTCCTGATGGTGCTGGACCTGATGGACGGAGGATTGTCGTACATAAACAACAGCCAGCCGTTCCTGATGATGACTCTTAATTTTTTTGTCACGAGCTGCCAGCAGATTCTGTTCGGGGTGACTCATTGTCCGGACCTCCTTGTGGTTGGTTCAGATTTTCTTGAATTAGCAGACTGAGCCGACCGATCAGTCGCTTTTGTTTCGCTGGCGGCATCTGATCCCAGAGCGTCGATGGGCAGATTGACTGCTGGTTTACTGTGGGCGGGGGGGACTGCGGTAATGTCCCCGTCAGCATCTCGGGTGAGCATGACTGGTCTCCTGAGAATAGTGAAAAACGCTGCTCGATCCATCGGGACAGCTTCAACAATTCAAACGGCCCAATTATGGGTATTTCAGAAAAGGAGTCTATAGATGTTTTTTTATGTGTATTCTGATGCTTTCGAGAAATGTCGTCTGGAAGCGCGCCGCAAGGGACATTCCGTCCTGGAAAACCGGCTCAGCGACGGTTCCATCAAACTCACTATTCAGATCGGAGAGGGCCAGTGAAAACCATTGAAATCATCATTTCAACCGACGGGCAGTCCCGGATCGAAACCCGCGGCTTTTCCGGTTCCCATTGTCGGGATGCCAGTCGGTTTCTGGAAGGAGCTTTGGGAAAAGTCTCCTCGGAACAGCTGACTGCCGAATACCACCAATCCATTCAACACCACCCCAACCAACTCAAACAGGAGAATTAGCTTTCAATTCACAACACATACAGGAATTACCTGAACGAATTGACGAAGCCCCCTCACGGGTGCGTGTGCTGGTGGTCGTCGAAGGGACACACGACATCAAGTTCCTGAGACGCATCTCGACGCTGCTCCATGCCGAGCAGCCCACACTTCCTGATCTGGCCGCAATGGAACGTAATAGAGAACTTATCTTCCTGCCGATCAGTGGACATCCTCAAGCTTGGATTAGACGACTTTCGCCACTCAATCTGCCAGAGTTTCATTTGTACGATCGCGAGCAGTCACCGGTTACGGAACAACGCCTGGAGACCGTCGACAGGATCAACCAACGCTCTCGTTGCCGCGGCATGTTGACGCAGAAACGGAGTCTGGAAAACTATCTGCATCCCCACTCGATTCAGGTTATCACTAATGTTCCACTGGAATTCGATGACCATGCTTGTGTGGCAACTCTGGCAGCACAACAAGTTTTTGAGAGCAGTCATGGAAAATCCGCCTGGCAACGGCTCACTCGTCGTGCTCAGGTACGACTAACGAATCGGGCCAAGCACTGGCTCAACACCAGTGCCGTTGAGGAGATGACGGTCCCCCTGCTGCAGGAACGTGATCCGGACGGAGAAATCATCTCCTGGCTGGAGACGATCCGTCAACTGGCTGAGACCGCTTAAGCACACTTCACACACCTATTTCTTTCAACCTAAGAGGAACACTTATGTTACTAACCGAACAACTGGCGGAGAACGTACGCGCCTGCTTTACCGGGATCTGGATTCGGAGCCACGAACATGACGAGGCGTTGTTGGAAATTACCCGGCTCTGCCACAGTGAAGACTGGGGCTTACTCTCTTGGGATATTGACCGGGGGCTACAGGGAACGCAAGCCATTGAAGAGAGTGATGCGTCGTACCCTGATCCCCTGGCAGCCATACACAGCCTCAACAGCCAGGCCGATTCAGATCGGCCCACGCTGCTCGTCCTCAAGAATTTCCACCGCTTTATTAACTCTCCCGAAATCATCCAGGCACTGACGCAACAGATCGGTCTGGGAAAGCAAACCCGAACCTTTGTGATCATTCTATCCAGTCTGATCCAGATTCCCCCGGAACTGGAAAAGCTGTTCGTCTGTCTGGAACACGATCTCCCCGACCGGAGCCAGCTGGAGGAGATCGCTCGCAGCATTGCCACGGAACCCGGCGAACTACCGGAAGGAACGGAACTGGAGCGTGTTCTAGACGCTGCCTGCGGCCTGACCCGCTACGAGGCAGAGGGTGCTTTCAGCCTCTCCCTGGTACGACACGGACGCATCGACGTCTCCGTCGTGCTGGAGCTGAAGGCTCAGACGCTGCTAAAAAGCGGTCTGCTAACGCTCCACAGCGGCTCGGAATCATTTGATGACCTGGGAGGCCTGGAATCTTTAAAAGCCTTTTGCCGGCGTGCGCTGCGTCCCAGATCACAGGAATCATCCCATGTTCGTCCTCGGGGCGTTCTGCTGTTGGGAGTTCCCGGGACCGGGAAAAGTGCCTTCGCCAAAGCACTGGGAAAAGAGACCGGAAGAGCCACACTGACACTCGACGTGGGAGCCCTGATGGGCGCGCTGGTCGGTCAGACCGAGGAGCGAACAAGACGGGCGCTCCGCATCGTTGATGCGATACAGCCCGCCGTCCTGTTTATCGATGAGGTCGAAAAGGGGCTGAGCGGGGCCACCTCGTCCGGACAGTCCGACAGCGGTGTTTCCACACGCATGCTGGGGACACTTTTAAGCTGGCTGAACGACCATACTTCAGACGTGTTCGTGGTCTGTACTGCCAACGACATTTCAAAACTTCCTCCCGAGCTGATCCGTGCCGAACGCTTTGACGGTCTCTTCTTTCTGGATCTGCCCGGAGATTCACAGAAGCAGGTGATCTGGAACATCTACCGGGAACAGTATGGACTCACAGAGGAGCAGAAGTTGCCCGAAGACCGGCATTGGACCGGATCGGAAATCAGGGCTTGCTGTCGCCTGGCAGCCCTGCTGGATGTCCCGTTAACCCAGGCTGCTGAAAACGTGGTGCCCGTGGCCGTCACAGCCGCAGAATCAGTGGCTCGACTCAGACGCTGGGCCAGCAACCGTTGCCTGTCTGCAGAGCAGCCAGGCGTCTTTGTTCACGGAGAGCGGTCGGAAGGCCGAGCGCAGCGCAAACTCTCCCGTGATCCCCGCAGAAACTAAACCTGACTTTGAATCAAGGAGAAATGATGACTATGGCTACGATAGAAGAAGTGGAAACTCACCACGATCCCATCGACCGTCTCAGAGCTACGATGTGTGCCACGCGGGTCAGTTTTGAATGGTTCGGTACCCGGAAGTCGCTCACACGTGACCAGAAGGCCCAGGCCGCTGAATCGTTTGGGGCGGAAGGGGCGTTCCTGAGTGCTGGTAAGAAGCTCCTGGATACAGGACATCCCCGTTTCCGGGCCGTGAGTGCCGTCCGCAACCAGGTACGCAAATACTGGACCTCGGTCAGTCTCCCTTTCCCGGAACCGGGAATCCGCTTATTGCGGCAGGATACACTAACCGCCTTCCAAGAGCAGATGCATCGGTTTACGGAAGAACTGGCCGAGGCGGTCGCGGAACTGGATGAACAATATCTGTCCATGAAAGCCGCGGCCCGTGAGCGACTGGGAAGTCTATTCAATGACGACGATTATCCCGCGACACTGGTGGGTTTATTCGATGTGACCTGGGAATTCCCCAGTATCGAACCGCCGAACTATCTAAGGCAGCTCAACCCTGAACTCTACGAACAGGAATGTCAGCGCGTGCAGTCGCGGTTCGAGGAGGCAGTCCGGTTGGCGGAAGACGCTTTTCTGGATGAGTTGTCGAAACTGGTGTCACATCTGACGGATCGCCTGAGTGGACAGGCCGACGGCCGTCCCAAGGTCTTCCGGGATTCGGCCATCGGGAACCTGCACGAGTTCTTTGAACGCTTTCGGTCGTTGAATGTGCGGTCCAACGAGCAACTGGATGCCTTGGTCTCTCAGTGTCAAAACATTGTGGAGGGGATTCAGCCCCAGGAGCTGAGAAAGCGGGATGCCCTCCGGCAGCAGGTCGCCTCCGATCTATCGGGTGTCCAGGCTGCCCTGGATGGTCTGCTGGTGGATCGACCGCGGCGTCAGATCATGCGGACTCCGAAGTAAGGAGGTCACATGCAACTCATCATCACAGCTGAAGGGCAAGTCCGTTGTATTTATGCGGAAGCCATTGACCTGGCGACCATCGGTCGACTGCAGATCTCACGCGGCTCGTTTGTTGAACCGAATGCTACCGGGCAATGGATCGTGGATCTGTCCCCCGTACGGGGTCCGCGGCTGGGGCCGTTCGCTCAACGGAGTGCGGCCCTGCAGTCAGAGATCGACTGGCTGGAGCAGCACTGGCTCTCTCCCAGCTCTTGAACATGTAATTTTCCCACACTGTGCCCCGGTCTTGCAGAGTTGCTTCTGCAGGGCCGGGGCTTTTTTTATTGAACCCTTGTTTTTAGGAGACAACAGATGAAACAGTCAGACTTGAATCGGGCTGTCGCCCTGACCACCGGCGAGACAATCGCCACCGTCAAACGCCTGGGCTTTTTATTAGCGGAACCCCAGGAAACCGTTGATCCGGATTCGGAAACGTCGGGACCGCTGGTCATCGATTGGGACGAACTGGAAAACCAGCGAATGGCTCCACAGACAGAGGGATTGAATCATGTTCCTTCATGGGTGTGATTCCGATCTCAAGGGATTTCACTGTCTCAGTCAGGCAGATGCTCCCTTCCACTCAAATCGACTGCAGATGCTCCGTAGTGGGCGGCAACGGGGACGACGCGTCGTTAAAAGTCAACGTCGAAAAAGGCGTCGCAAACGAAAGTCGCTTGGATAAAGCATTACTTCTTTTTAATACCTCTCCAAATCAATTCCAGAAAGGAATGCTATGAAAGTTTTATTGATTAACAACGATGGTGGCGGATTCGCGGACTACATTGAAGTCGCCGCGGGAACCACGGTCGCTCAACTGTTCGAACAACGCATGCCGGATGTGAACGCCTCGGACTATCTGATCCGGGTCAATCGCCAACCGTGTCCTCCCGATCAGACGTTACAGGACGGGGACCGGATTTCGATCACTCCGACAAAAATCGAGGGTGCGAAAAGCTAGTCGTCCCTATCAGTAATGTTTTGTCTAAGACAGGCTGTCGGGATCACGGTCCCGATAGCCTGTCTTCTATTAATGTAAAAGGAGTAAACGAATAATGAAACAGAGTCCGAAAACGGTCTGGCGGATGGCCAGTCTCGTTGAGCAACAACTCAGCTCACTGGGAGGTGAGACAAACATCGCTCTGCCGGAAGTAGCCTGGTTGAGCTGTCTGCGGTTGGTCCGCATGCGACAACAGGCACAGGAACGAGGTTGGTTTCGTGCGGCCGCAAAGCTGGAACGGGAACTGATCACAGAGGTGTTTCAGCTGACACAGCAACTGGTGTCGTTACAGCAGGAACTGGAATCAGCTGCTGCTGAAAAACCCTTACCTGCGGTACACACTATCTACGAAGACCTGCTGGCACTGGAAGAGGAGTTTGATGAATATTACATCGACCTCAAGAACAAGACGATTTCAGTCGTCACAGAGTCAATTATGCTGGAAGACGTCTATCTGGGATCGTTTGAGATTCGGCTGGAGTTTGCAGACATGAATTCAGACTCGCCCTTTCACTACCAGGTATTTGCTCAAGATCCACAGCCGCCGATCACCGATGATGCAGTCACGCATCCGCACGTGCAGTCTGACAACGTCTGTGAAGGAGACGCCCGAATGCCCATCAGACGCGCCCTGGAACAGGGACGACTGCTGGATTTTTTCGTGCTGGTGTCCCGTTTGTTACGCACCTACAACCCGGAAAGTCCCTATGTCGCCCTCAGCGACTGGCACAGTGCAGAATGCAGTGATTGTGCGGATGTCGTGACCACAGATGAGGAGACTCACTGCACCAGTTGCGAAAACCGCTTGTGTCGGCAATGTGCGAATAGCTGTACCGACTGTAGTTCCTCATTTTGCCACGACTGTTCGACCCGCTGTGAAATCTGCCGTGATGACTGTTGTGAATCCTGCCTGAAAGAGTGTGGACTCTGTGGTTCCAGCTGTTGTTCAAATTGCCTCGATAATGAAGAAAGGTGCCCGATCTGTGAAACACAGGAAGACGAAGAAACGTACGAACCGGATCAGGAAACCACATCGCCGGAGACGGTCCCCCCTGCCGGCGCTCCGCTTTAGTCCGACCGCCTGGGCCAAATTGCTGTTTTTACGTGATTATGGCGATACGGAGGTCGGCGGCTTTGGAATCACTTCCCCGACAGATTTGCTGCTGGTTCAGGACCTGCAACTGGTAAAACAGACCTCCTCGATGGTCCATGTTGCCTTCGATGATGAAGCGGTGGCGAATTTTTTTGATGATCAGGTCGATGCAGGACTCCGCCCGGAGCAGTTTGGTCGGATCTGGATCCATACTCACCCGGGTGCCTGTCCAGAGCCCAGCCCGACTGATGAAGCGACCTTTGAACGTGTCTTTGGTCGATCTGACTGGGCCGTGATGTTCATCCTGGCGCGGCAGGGGCGATCCTACGCGCGATTGCGGATGAATACCGGTCCCGCGTTTGAATACGAGATTCCGGTCAGGCGGGATTACTCAGAGCCCTTTCCCGGTTGTGAACCCGAAAACTGGGAAGGGGAATATTTAACGAACGTGCATCCCGAACAACGCCAACCCAGCAGGCCGTTATCGGCGTTCGACGATTTTGACTGGGATGCGGACTGGTTTTTCAATGAACCTGATAGGGAAGGAGACTTGAAGTGACAAATACAACGATCGATCGTTTTCAGAGACAGAGTGGACTTGTGCCTACAGAGAGACTATCTCAGATTTCGGTGACAGTCATTGGTGTGGGAGCCATCGGCCGGCAAGTGGCCCTGCAACTGGCGGCAATTGGGACGCCGCGGATTCAGCTTGTTGATTTTGATTTGGTCGAATTGACCAATATCACGACACAGGGATATCGGAGACAGGATCTGGGATCAGCTAAAGTCGAAGCAACAGCTCAGGCGATCCGGGAGCTCGATGATTCGGTTCAAGTGGAGACAGTTTCGGATCGGTTTCGTTCGTCTATCAGTACAGGAGAGGCTGTTTTCTGCTGTGTGGATTCGATCTCTGCCCGTGCGGCGATCTGGCGATCCATCAGCAGAAAATGTGCGTTCTGGACAGATGGCAGAATGCTGGGAGAAACGATCCGAGTGCTGACTGCCACAAAGGAATCTGGAATAGACCAGTTTTCAGAGACACTCTTTCCTCAATCCCAGGCTCAAGCGGGCAGCTGTACCTCACGCAGTACTGTGTATGCAGCCAGCATCGCAGCGGGACTGATGGTGCATCAGTTTTGTCGCTGGCTGCGTGGAATATCCTCAGATCGCGATATTTCTCTAAATCTATTGGCAGGCGAAACTGTAGTTAGCTGACCACTTGCTATTCTATATTATCCATCGTCGTTAATAAAAAATACCTAGAACAGGCAGGCCACCTTAGCTGGTGGCCTGCTTCCATTTTTTTATCTATCAGAAAAACTCAGAATATCTATTGTGTCAGAACGAAGAAATAGCCCTTGTGATTTTAGTCTTCTCTATTCCATTTTATTCGTAACTATCTAACTATCCACTGATTGAAACTGGACTTCAAATCTGGAGTCCTCGGCATCGTTTGCATTACCTTGTGCTTGAATCATGATTACTTGAGTAACGTCATAAGCTTCAGGATCCAGTTGAGCCTGGTTCTGGATTTTTTACCTCGATATAATCAGAAATAAGTCTGCTAATGATACGTCCCCCTTCACGACCATTCGAAGTTTCGTTTTGCTGGTGTCCTTTCTTTCCAATTGAGCGAGCGATTTCTCGTTCCCATTTAATCCACTTTTGATGCTTGATTAACCAGAGTTTACTCATTGCCTTAAATCTTTGTTCTGCTACGCCAGCAGAATCAAACAGACCCAGTTCCCCGTGGAAAAGGACCTAGACAGTTACTTCTTCTCTGCAACAAACGGTCCTGGGAAACAGAAGTTCATGGAACTTATGCGAAGCCGACGTGCTAATCGAATGCTGGAGGTAAGTTACAACTCTATCAGACCGCATAGCTCACTGTGCTACGGAGCTCCGGTGCCGAAAGCAAAGCTATTCTGCTATGTAGCGATTTTTCAAGCAAACAGAGAAGTTGTGAGAGAAATAGATCATCAAATCGTCTTCCTAGAATTATTCGTCTTGTAGGGGGGGATGCCAATTCTGTACACCAAGGCCCCTCAATATGTCATAATATCTGTTAGATGAAGGCAATTCAGATGAAAGAACTGCTTCAATAAACTCAATTGGCGGTTGATAAAGATGATCGCATACATAATGCATAATCAGATTAGGAGCAGCATACACAATACCATTCTTGCCAATTACTCGTATTTCAGATCTACCCAGTTTTATTTTCTGCGAATTATATTCAAACAGAAGTGGACCAATTGCAGGATTGCTACAAAGATGGCATTCATAGAATCCTCTAGTTTGAGGGACGGGTGTTAAACAAAATAACCATAAACGATCGATAAACTTTTGTTCCACTACCCCACTTGTAAAATCAATGCCTCTGCCTAACCAACCAATGTTTAACATTTTCTTATATGTCCACTGGTTAGAATAAGTATAAACAGAAAGGTCCTCGAAATAAGTCATTGCCAATTACCTTTCAAAATAAGCAGTATTAACCCACACTAAACCAACACCTGGAATATACATAAGTGCCTTTAGCACTTTGGTAGATCTCTCACTAAAACACCAACCACAAATCACTCGATCAGGTGAACTAACATATTTACTTAATTCTGATTGTGTTAATTTAGTGACATCAACGACTTTAATTTTAGATTTTGCCCCCCATCTTGCTATATCTTCCAGATAGAACTCAAGGTCGCTAAACCCACCACCCATTTGACCTAATTTTGTTCCGTGTGTACCCGTAAGTATTGTAATTTCCCCACCAGCATTTTTGAGATTGACAAGCTTTGCGAAGTCATTTTGATTTATGTAATCAACTGAAAGCCACACTCGCCCTCCATTCTTATTAGGTACAGAATAAAATAATGGGCTATTAGTACTTCGCCCAATCTGGTTTGAGGGCACATATTCAGAGGCAAGTGGAATTTTTTTTGCATCGCCAAAAACAGATCGGTCAATACATCCCCCCTGTTGTCTCAGCCTTTCAATTCCATTCCTCCGCATTGGGAAGAACAAACCAAGATAGTTTTCGCCTTTTGAAGGATTTCCCGCTATGTCAGTTCCAGTTAAGAGCGCGTTTACTTCTGGAACTAAAACACGAATTACTGGCGAGGTGTCTATAGGGTAGTTGTCTAGGGGGTCCTGATTTCCTGTAAAAGGGTCATAACCCATTACTTGACAGTCAGGGCCTTCGTTTACATAGTCCCGAAACTTTACCCGAAATGGTGCACGTACAACTTTGAGTATTCCAGATTCGATTTGATTCTGTAAGTCGCGTTGCTTGGATTCCCAAACTAATGTGGCCTCTAACGAGCAGTTTTTAGCATATGCCTCACGAAACTCATCATCATTTCTGTATCGTGGTGGTAATACGTCCGAGGGGGCAGAAAACTCATAGATATGTGTGTTGATAAAAGTCAAAAACCAATTATCTAGCATACCTGAGTTAACGTTATCAACAGGGGAACTCAATTCGCATTTCTTGTCGGAACAAGGTTGAATGCTCTCATCACAGGATTGGCGTAATTCGATGAAAAAAGACAAATCAGCTGAAGATAAGTGAAAATCTGACTCAGCTCCATAATGACATCGCGCCGTTTCCCTTTCTGATGCACCATAAGACCCTTGATATCCATCTCCAGACATTGCAATATTTCCTGTACCAAATGTTGCACCTTGGAGACCAGAAGGATCAATACCGTTGATCGGGTTATTACCTACATATGCGTAGAAGTTCCTGTTTCCGCTGTCTAAACCAAGCGGGTCTTCGCTGAGGAATCTTCCCTGGCCGGTTGAGTAGCGGCGGTTGCGGATTAAAGTCTGGCCGTCTTCGTCCTGGTAGTAGCCGATTTCCCCTTTCCAGGTGAAGGGGTTCACCGTCGTCCCGCTGCTGCTGGTCGTTTCGCCGAAGGCCGAGTATTTGTATTCGTCTGTTTCCGCTTCGGAAGCGTCGGTTAGTGCACTGGCGGAATAGTTTCCGTCATAGTGATAGAAGCTGGATTCCGCGTCGCGATACTGGCTGATCAGGTTGCCGTAGGCTTCGGGCTGGTAGTTGAACTGGGCTTCGGTAGTGACATCGTATTCCTGCAGGATGTTCTGGTTGTCCCAGATGTATTTGACCGTCTCTGCATCCGTCTGTTTCTGGACGACGTATTCATCCTGCTTGTTCGTTGGATCGTAGATGTACGTTACCAAGCTGTCGTCCGGCAGTTCGATCAGCGACAGGCGGTTTTCATAGTCCCAGCTGTTCGTTGTGATGTCATTTAACGGTGTTTCGACAGAACGCTGGTTGCCGTTATTGTCATAAATGTAAGTGGTGACACCGCTGGTCTCTTCACTGGTGGTCAGTTCGTTCGCGGCATCATAGACTGATGTGGTGACTCCCGTTGCAGTTTCTTTCTGCAGACGGTTGCCCACCGGGTCGTAAGCGAAGGTGGTAATAGTGGTATCGATATTTTCTGAGATCAACTGATCGATGCCATCGTACGTCCAGGTGGTGATTTCCCCCGTATCATCGGTACGGGTCAGCTTGTTGCCCACATTATCGTAACTGTAGTTGAAGGCCGTGATTGTCGTCCCTGAAGACGTCGTATCCAGTACAGACCGCATCCAGCCGTTGGCATCGTAGACCATGGTGGCAACAGTGCTGTTCGCCAGATGTTTTCCGGTTTCACGGCCGACCGTATCGTAATAGAATGTGGTCACGCCTGATTGTGGATCGACCAGTTTTGTCAGCCGTCCTGCAGAATCGTAAGTGTAGGTCGTTACGCCCCCGTCCGGGTCTGTCATGGTCTGACGCTGACTGACAGCATCCCACACAAATGTGATCGACAAATTGTCCGCATTGGTATAACGGACTGTCCGTTCCAATGCGTCAAAGCTGCGGGTATGATTCCCCTGCTGAGTCGCGATATCGAGAATACTTCCCAGCGCGTTGTAGCTCCAGGTGGTCCGTGTGTTATCCGGGTACTGACGGACCGTCATCCGACCGTCGGCATCGTAAGTGTATGTCGTGGGATAGGAACGGGCATCGATACGTAAAGTTTGCTGGTTGTTCGCATCATAGGCAAAACTGGTACGCCGATTGAGCGGATCGATTTCTACCAGCGTGTTACCCACGGCATCATAAATGTAACTGAGGCGATGCACGTTCGCATCCACCACTGCTGTCTGGCGGCCCAAGGCATCGTAAACACTGGTTGTACGGTCTCCCAGTGCATTGACGCTGGCAGTCTGTTCTCCAACCGCATTATAAACGGCCGTCGTCGTGCGATTATTGGCATCGATCACTGTAATCTGACGACCGACGGCATCGTAAGCGAAGCTGGTCCTTAACCCCAGAGGATCGATACTGGCAATCGTTTGATTGGCCGGGTCGTAGATCGTCGTAGTCACGTCCCCTTCTGCATTTTCGACGTTTTGAATACGCGAAGCGGCATCATAAACGGTTGTGGTACGATCCCCCAACGGATTGATGCTGGCAATCGTCTGGCCGGCGGCATCGTAGACGTTCGTGGAAATCTGATTGAGAGGATCAGCGGTTCGGATGACTCGCCCTGCCAGATCAAAAGTAGTCGTGGTTCGGCCGGCGATCGCATCGATGGAAATGACCGGTTGGGAAGCGGCATCATAAATGGTGGTTGTCATAAAGGACCGGGCATTCGTTATGCGGATATCCCGTCCCAGAGCATCGTAGGTTGTCGAGGTACGATATACCAGCGGGTCGATGGAAACCGTCTGCTGACCGAGTTCATCATATTGGAACGTGGTCCGCTCATTCAGGGCATCCACCGTGGCGGTAACCCAGCTGTTGGCATTATAAATGGTAGTGGTCCGTTCGCCCAACGGGTTGATTGAGGCGATCTGACGACCGGCGGCATCATAAACCGCAGTTGTCACACCATTCAGGGCATCAATCTGTCTCACCACCTGCCCATTGGCATCATAGACGGTCGTAGAAATCCTCTGCAGCGGATCTTCCATTTGAACCTGCTGCCCCACCGCATCGTACTGGTAAGTGGTCCGTTGATTCTCCGCATCAATCATGGACTGTTCGCGTCCTACTGCGTCATAAACAGTAGTGGTTCGATCTCCCAATGGATTGATTTCAGCAATGACCTGGCTTGCTTTATCATAGACACTGGAAATTCGGTGCCCCAGGGGATCGATACTGGCAATGACTCTGTCAGCATCGTCATAAACCGTAGTGGTCACATTGCCAAGTGGATTCACACTCTCTGTCTGTCGTCCTGCAGAATCGTAAACGGTCGTCGTCACCTCGGTTTCCGGATTGATGGTTTCAATCACCTGCCCTGCGGCATCGTAAACAGAAGTTGTGCGTCGTCCTAGCGGATCGATGGTGGCGATCAATCGGGACGCGGCATCATAGACGCTGGTCGTGCGGCCATTGAGAGCGTCGATGGTTGCAATTTCCCGACCGGCGGCGTCGTAGACGGTGGTGGTGAGATTGTTTTGGGCGTCTCTGACGGCGATGGGGCGGCTGGCGGCATCGTAGACGGTAGTCGTCCGGTAGCCGAGGGGATCGATGGTGGCGATCAGCCGGGAGGCGTCGTCGTAGATGTTCTGGATGCTGTCACCGAGCGGATCGGTAACGGTGGTAACGCGGCCCGCAGCATCGTAGACGCTGGTGGTCCGCTGATCGAGGGCGTCGATACTGGCGACGGCCTGATTGTTGGCGTCAAAGACAGTGGTGGTGCGCTGGTTCAACGCATCGATGGTGGCGATGGATCGGCCGTCAGCATCATAAACGGTGATCGTACTCTGATTGAGAGCGTTGATGGTTTCTACAGCGCGGCCCAGGTCGTCGTAAACGGTGGTCGTCACTTCGCCCAGCGGGTTGATTTCAGTGATCCGTCGACTGGCGGCATCGTAGGTGTAACTGGTGATGTTCCCCAGCGGGTCAGTGGTGGCGATGGCGAGGTCGCGGCTGTCGTAGGTGGTCGTGGTCCGATGGCCCAATGGATCGATGCTGGCGACGGCGCGGCCTGCCAGATCGTAGACGGTCGTCGTGCGGTCGCCCAGCGGATTGATTGTGGCCTCGGCCCGACCTTCCGAATCGTAAACGGTGGTCGTGCGGTTGCCCAACGGATCGATGGCCACCGTCTGCTGCCCCAGGGCGTTGTAGCGGTACCGGGTCGATTCGTTGGCGCCATTGGTGGTTTCAGTCACCTGCCCGTCGGCGTCATAGGTGGTCGTGGTCCGCTGTGCCAGGCCGTTGACGCTGGCAATCGTGCGGCCCGCGGCATCATAGACCGTAGTCGTGCGGTTAGTCAGCGGATCGATGCTGGCGATCATTCGGGAGGCGGCGTCGTACACACTGCTGGTGCGGTAGCCGAGCGGATTGATGCTGGCAACACCGCGGCCGTTGGCGTCATAAACGGTCGTAGTCCGATAACCGAGTGGGTTGATCGTGGCCTGGAGCAGCCCGTCCGCATTATAGACGCTTGTGGTGCGATGTCCCAGAGGATCGACGGTAGCAACTCGCTGGCGGAGGCTGTCGTAGAGATAGGTGGTGATGTTGCCCAGCGCGTCGGTCGTTCGCGTCAGCTGATTGAGCTCATTATAGGTGGAGGTGCTGGACTCGCCGTCCGGGTTTTCTGTGCCGGTTGGGTTACCGTTCGTGTCGTAGGTATAACTGGTCCGGTTGCCACCGGCATCAATGGTGACCAGTGTGCGGCCGCTGCCGTCATAGACGGTGGTGGTGCGATAGCCGAGGGGATTGATGTTGACGGTATTGAAGCCATCGTCGTTGAAGACACTTTCGTAAGTGGCACCGGAGGGGGTAATCTGCTGCACCGGTTGATCGAGGTCATCGTAAACGACGGTCGTGACATAGCCCAGGGCATTGATGGTCTTCACGCGATTGCCGACCAGGTCATAGACATAGGTGGTTTTGTTCCCCAGTGGCGTGCGAACGGACTCCAGACGCCCGACGATGTCGTAGCTGTTGACCGTGGTATTACTCAGCGGATCCGAGGTGGTCTGCAACTGCCCATTGGAGTTATAGGAATAATTGGTGGTCTGGTTGAGGCCGTTGGTCTCCGAGAGAACCCGGCCGGCCAGGTCGCGCGTGTAGGTGGTCCGCAGACCGAGGGGGGAAACGACCGACTTGAGCTGATCGTAGTTGTCGAAAGTGTAAGATGTGGTGCTGCCCGAGGGGAGTGTCGTCGCAATCCGGTTCCCGCTGGTGTCATACTTGCTGGTGGACGTCTGGCCCAGCTGGTTCGTGGCGGCCGTGGGCAGGCCGGTACTGTTATAGGTGATCGAAACCTGCGTGCCATCAGGAGACTGCACGCCGGTCCGCTGACCGTTGCTGTCCCAGAGCATGGTCGACCGGTCTCCGTTCGGCAGAACAACCGTTTTCACGCGATCGTTGGCGTCGAACGAGTATTGATAAGACTGACCGGCTCCGTTTGTGACCGAACTGATCTGTTTAACCCCCTGAGAGGTGGTTCGATAGCCATAGGAAACGGTACTGCCTGAACCGGGATTCTGCATACTGGTCAACATGCGATCGGACCAGGTGTAGGAAAAAGTTTTCCCGCCGCGGACGATGGAGGTGACGTCACCGTTGGCATCCCGGGTGATCGTGGTCACTCGATTTTCAGCGTCGGTGACAATCTGCTGCGAACCGGAATAGGTGTAAGTGGTGATGGCGCCCGCGGGATCGATCATCCGGGTGACACGGTTATCACCGTCGTAAGAATACTGATAATCGCGTCCCCCTGGTAACGAAAGACTGGAAATGTTCCGCACGTAGCCGGAGCCTGAGTCCGGTTCACTATAGCCGAAGGAAAGTGTCGGCTGGCCGGGGGCCGTATAGCTGGCCAGATTCTCGTCGCTGTAGCCGAAGCTGTAGGGGCGTCCCGAGGGATCAGTATAGCTTGAGATGGCAGGATTGCCCTGAATCGTGGTGTAGGAGAGGTCGACTGACTTTCCGGTAGAACTGATAAATTTCGAGGGGACCTGAATATGATTCACTGCGGTCTGAGTCACATTCCAGGGTTGTCCCCCTCGAATGATCTTCGTCAATGTGCCACTGCTGTCGTATTCCCAGTTCGTATTGGAGAGGGAGTCGACTTCTTTGAAACCACTGCCTGCAGTCGTCAGGTAAGTAGCACTGCCTGGAGGTGTTGTATAGCTGCCGCCGCCCGAGCTGATGTACTTCATGCCGACACCGCGATCAGCCATGACGGGGACGGTCCCCGTACCGCCTTTGCTGATGAAGAGTTTGCGGTTGACGGAAGTTGCCGTGCCAAAACCAGTGGAACCCGTAGTATGGATCCGGGTATTAACCGACATGTTCATTATCGAACCGATCGGGTTGGCGGGAGCTGACGACAGAGAGACATTCATCTGGCCCACGGAATTCAACTGCCCCGGTCCGGCCGACAGGATGCCATTCATCATGTTGTTGGCCCAGTTCCCTGAGTCCATTCCCGTAAACCCGCCACCAGCGTTTCCCAGCCCTCCGCCACCAGAGCCGGCGCCGTTCATGCCGCCGTTGAAACCGGGATTGGTCCCCCCGACAGCTTCCTCACCGCTGGTCAGTGCACCAGAACCACCATTCGTGGAAGCCCCCGGCAGAGGACAATTTCCCGTGGGACACTGGTCTGCGGGAACGTCGACGAAAAAGACCACACCGGACCAGAGTTCGGGACCGGAAAGGCTGCACCAGAGTGCCTGCACTATCGCATAAGGGGTATTTCCCACCTGGCTCACCGTACCAACACAGTGGTCTCCGCTAACGGCTCCTTCAGAATTGGGGGATGTCCAGACGATATGCTCGCAGATTTCAGTGGAAGGAATCTCGCACTCAACCAGCAGCTGCAGGTCGATTGAACCTCCGGCAGGAATATAAAAAATGGTCCGGTTGCATTCAGATTCCACCTGGAACTTGTATTCTACTTCCTCGTTTACAGGTAGAACTGTTACTGTAGCAGGGTCGGGTGGAGAACCGCAGGAGCTGCTGGAACTGGATTCGGAACTCTGGCTGCTGTCGCTCGACAGGTCACTACTGTCACTGGAAAGATCGCTACCACTGGATAAGTCAGTGGTCTCGGAGCTGCTGCTGGAACCCGAGCCACCCGGACCCGCGTTAAAGGCCATGACGGCCAGTTCGGCTGGAGTCGGATTTGGAGAAATAAGAAATCGGCCAGGTGTTGAACTACTGCCTGTCGTGTCTGGAGATGAGACCGGGTCATCCATGCGTGCGGTAACTGTAATCGACTTTGGCCAATATGGTTCTGGTGCTGTACCTGCGTCTGTGAAGGATTCGAGCTGCAATACGCAGGGAGCCCCCAGATCCGGTTGTGCAAAGCCAGACCAGACTGGCCCCGGCTTAACCCCCTGGAAACCAACTCTTACCCTGAGACCGCCATTATGCGGCGTGGCATCAAGAGTGAGCATGGATAGCCCTTGATGCGCTGGAAAACGATATCGCCAGCACACCAGCTCAGATTCGCGAGAGACACAGGAAAGAATATAATCGCCAGCAAATTCTTCAAGTTCCAGCGGGATTTCGTCTTCGATATCAAAGACAGATACAGTGAGTTGGCCGGGAACCAGACGAAACCAGTTCGGTGTAAGGCTCTCTGTGATGCGCGACGGCTGTGGTCTGACAGACGAGGGTTGCGTACTGATGACTTGATTTTCTGAATCGTAATTTTCCAGAATTCGGGCGTCTTTGGATTTTGAGCGAACCGTGCGTTTCACGAGTCGACCGGACTGGGAATCAAATTCCTCAATCGTTTCAGACGACTGTGTTTTGGATTCAATAATTCGGCGTTTTCTATTGTCATCCTGGGACCGATTGCTGAGAGAATGCTTGTTATCCATCAGAGTTCAGGCTTTCAATTGATACTGGAAAAAGAAGTCATCAAATAGGATCTGAAATGTAAACATGATTCTGAGATGAGATAGGCGCCTGCATGGTGCACACGCAGATACAATTCACTTATGCCCAGATACCAAGAAGGGAAGGCCCCCATGGTGCTTGCCCGGCGCGTGGCGGCGACTTCAAACAATGAGGGAGAAGAAGAAGTGTTGCCCGGCTCCATGAATGGTCTAGGGCTTTCCCAGCAAATTTGAGCCATTCCTGAAAGGCATTGACCCATAGTAGGAATTCTACGTGAAGCGGTTGTGATGCCCACGGCCCAATTCCATTTCACTGCTCCCACGAGACCTCCACCTACCTGTACAACACAGGAAAGAATAGTCTTCTCTTCGAGGATTCGAGTCTGACACCTTAGAACTTGCGTGGGAGATTTCAATCTAGACGGCAAGTAGACGAAATACCTGGATCAACATCTAACTGTGCGCGAATGCTCATACATCAGCAAGAGTCAAATTGAATGTATCACATTTATGATACATAACTTAAGACGAAATGGATCAGTATTTTTAATCTGAGAGGCCCCAGAAACATATAGATTAAAAAAGAAACTGACTAAGCTACCCATACAAGATATGCACTAACGAACCCTTAGTATTGAATCGGTTGATTGTTTGAATTAACGGAAATACAACGCATTCACATGTCGACCAATTCCAATGTATAGTACTGTAGTGCTGTGAAAATACAATACTGAACCTACGATTAATTCGGCATTTGATTAATCTGAGCCTGTTTCGAACTTGGTAACATTTTATGACTGAGTGCGAAAAGTACTTTGGCTGAACTCAAAGTATCACCTAAAGTATAAATTGAGACTTCGACTATATTATTGAAGGTTCAAACTGAATTCTTAAGGATACATTCTCAACATCATTTAAGTCGCCATCTACTCGAATCCTGATTACCTGTGCCGCACTATAAGCATCAGGATCCCGTTGAGCTTGTTCCTGGATTTTTGATTCAACATAATCAGAGATGAGCCTGCTGATGATTCGCCCCCCTTCACGTCCATTCGATGCCTCGTTCTGCTGATGCCCTTTCTGGCCAATGAATCTGGCGACCTCTGGTTCCCATTCGATCTGTTTCTGACGCTTGATTAGCCAGAGTTTACTCATCGACTGGAGCCTACATTCTGAGACACCGGTCATGGCATCTTCATCAAGCGGGTTGAAGATCATGATACGCTTGATGCGAGATAGAAATTGAGGTGGAAATACCGGTTGGCTGGAACGTTCGTGCCTTACTTTTGACAAAACCTGTTTAACACGTTCCGCGATCTCTTCTGTGGGAGTTCCACTTTTAGCCATCTGTGAGATTTGTCTATCGCCGGCATTCGTAGTCAAAATAAAGATGGCTCGATCCGCGTATGCTTTCTGTCCACGTTGGTCAACCAGCCACCCTTCATCAAAAAGGTTGAGGAAAGGCTTCCAGATGTTTGGGTGACACTTCTCCGCTTCATCAAGTAGAAATACTGAGTAAGGATCCGAGTTCAATTCATTGACCAATCGCCCTCCTTCTTCGTGTCCGACATAGCCTGGAGGTACTCCGATTATCCCGGAGACGCTATGCGGTTCTGTATAATTACCCATGGCATAAACCTGAAGCCGTCGGGAAGAAGAATATAACTCGGCAATCCGTTTAGCCAGTTCTGTTTTTCCTACCCCCGTCATTCCTGCAAACAGCAGTACGGATGCTGGTTTTCCTGGTTCATTCAATCCGGCTTTGATCAAGTTCAGCTCATTGGCGGCCATCTGCACTGATTCATCCTGGCCAACGACAGCGTCGAGCAATGGTTCTTCGAAACCATCTGAAGGAGAATCGCCAGAAACGGTCTCAGGGGGAATACCAGTTTTTTCAGAGATCGCTACGACCACATCCTCTTTTCGAACTTCTTCGTGAGAGAGATTCAACTGAGTGCGATCGAAGTCAGCGTTCGCGCATATCTGTTTCAATAAGTTGACTGATTTTGCCGGGTGACATTCATTGAGAATAAAAGTTGACGTCAAAGCAACAACCCGTTCAGCAACATCTTCATGAATGTTAAATCCATACAAGCTCTTCAGAATATCAACCTGTCGCTCAGCAACTATTTTCGCGAACTCTTCAGAAGGCTCTTCCAGATTAACTCGGGCAAAACTTTCCAGCATTTGCGCGTCACTACTAATCAGATCATTAAATTCCCAACTGGACATGACACCAATCACGCGCAGGTTGGGGCGGCTGATCATGGACCGCATCAAGGGTTTGTTTGAACCCCCGTGGGATCGTCGCAATAGAGCACTGATTCCGTCCAGGCAAAGTACAAGTCGATCCAGCTTTGAGACAATGGAAAATATTGTTTCCAAACACGCTCTGCTGTCTTCCGGACCGACATTATTACAATCCACCCAGAGAAATCGCATATCCTTCAAAAACGGTGATACTCCCTGAGAATTTTTCAACACCAGAGAGCGAATCAAGGAAGTCTTTCCAACCCCCTTATCGCCCGTAATGAGAACATGTTTCCCTGGGACATATAAGGTTCTCAGAATTTTTTCAATTGCATCTGAAGTACGCTGATCGTCAATTAGACCATGGCTCAGCAAATCGGAACCATTTTCAGCCCACTCAGATAAGTCTACCACCGGCAAAAGTGACGCCAGATGCTGTATCATTTCGTGGCTTTGATCTAATGCATACTCTTGTGTGGGTGAATGTTCCATCGCTGAATATACCTTTATGAGTGATTTATTATCGAAATAAGTACTGTTTAATTCTTAGACCTTTGTTTATGCCATCGGCTTACGAGTGGCAATGACAATCCCCCCTTTTTCCTGTTCAGCCTGCTCGTCACTGACCAGAGCCACTCCATCCCAGTTGGAAACATGAATAATTTCACCGTGGGGAGCAAATATTTTGATGTAGTCTGCGAGACGATTGTTATGAATATCATTGGCAGGCCTGCTGCCTGAAAAGTCAGTCCAGATCTGCAATACAAACAGTCCTCCCGGTTTAATAAATCGAAAAAATCCCTCAATTTTTTCCGATACGTTCACACCGGTCGAAGGGCAGACCTGGTCCAATTCCCGATGAAACCAAGACATTCCTCTGCAAAAGATCATATCGAAGTATTGTTTGTCAAAATATTTTGACAGCTCAGATGCGCCAGCGCAGATAAAAATTGCATCTGATCTTCGATCTATGGCTCCTTTAATACCTTCACGTGAAGGTTCAATTCCAAACACTTGGAGTCCCTCACTGGCTAATAAAGAAGCATGTAGTCCTTTACCACATCCCAGATCAAGTAAAATATCTCCAGTTCTCAGATTGAATCGTTCGATCAAATTATTTTTAAGCCATTTATGATGTCGAACTGGATCATAGTTAAAATCTCCACGTGAATATTTTCTGTCGTAATAGCTGGTATTGTACTGTTCCATTTTTGCGACTCTCTGGGGTTGTCTGTTCGGAAGAATTTCATCCTCTTTCCGATCGAAAAAATAATTAGCCACATCACGATGTAATCCGGGCTTATTACTGGCCCATTCCCAGATTCCCTCCTCATTGACTCTAATGTCATCAATATCAAAGTTGTGGCGATGCAATATATCCAAGCGCTCGGTGTATTGCCGATTGGATTTGCATCCATGGAAAAGATGCTTGATCGTTCCTGATAAACAGGCAATATCACCATTGACGCGTGGTAACTGCCGCTGTTTCCACTCAGCAAATCCAGCAGCAGGGCGTCTCAGAGCCAGATACTTCTTCTCGACCCATTCTGTTCGGTCAATCCAACTGGCTATCAGATGTGAATCTCCACCACCGACAATATCCTGGTCATAAATACCATCTGAAATAACTTCACGGCGTGCAGCCCATGCGAGTCCTGGAGTTCCATATCGATCTGTAATATTATTATGATAGTTATAAGACCAACTGTTCAATTTGCGATCTACATGACCATATGGATCCAAATACTCGATGTGACTATAAAGCTGTACTATGGGGTGCTCACTCAATAACTGCCTGGTTTCCTCATACCAGTACGGATTCTGGAAAATTGCATCGGCATCGATCCAAGCAACAGCGTCAACTTCCGGAGGTTGAGCTGAAATCCCAATATTAATCAGACGTTCTTTTTGCCACATATTAGACTTGGTAATGTCACCCTTGATTTTTATTGACTCTTCGAACTGGAATTCTCCGGTAAATGAAAGTTCAACCAGCGTCACGGGATAACCGATTTCATCCAAGTATCGTTTACAGTTTTCGACGGGCATCTTAAATCCACAAGGATTGAAATGGCAGGATACAATCGCCAGATTTTGAATGGGAGTATATTTTGGAGGCAACACTTTTACGTTGGACCAGCCCGGACAACTCTGACGCTCGTTGACAAGGCGTTTCCAGTTTTTACTATACCGCCGACACAGATGGTCTCGTCGTTGGTTACACTGGAGACACAGCTGTTCTTTCTGCACTTTAGTTAAAAACATTCGCTACCTAAAACCGCTATCTTTCAGGAACTATATCAGAAGGGTAAGCTGAATAGAGAGAGCACATATAATATGAGTCTTTAAGCGAACTTCTCACTCTGAGAAGCCTCAAGTAACCGATAAGGCACTTGAATCAAACACTGTTTCATTGAACCTCAGCATTACATTAAATCAAGTTGAACCATTTTCCCTTTTCCAAGTCCAGTAGAATCATGTCACACAATTCACTGTAACTCTCTTCCGTCGGAAAGCGATGGCCACCTTTGATCCCCTTCTTTTCCAACTCTCGTTTGATCTCTTCATAATCACTTACAGACATTCCCCAGTCGATATTCCAGTACAGCATTCGATCGGTAGGCAGGTTCTGCTTCAACCACCACTTCATGCATCCCGGTTGATAGAAGATGAATTTGAGTTTAGGAAATCGTTTGAGCAGGGTAATGAGAACCTGATCACGCTGTTCTTCCCACTTTTCAGCAGTACGAGGATTCCAGTTTTCATCAAACAAAAAGTACCAGAATGTACTCATCTTCCAATAGTCTGATGCCTTGAGGTTAGCGACATCGAGACTATTGATTCCAGTGGCCCCGACACAATACATGGCCTCACATTTTTCTTCATAGAGTGCCAGCAATTCGGGAAGATTATTCGCTTCGGTTTTGATGGAAGAAACTCTGCCATGAAAATCAGTGAATAAGAATCGTTTTGAAATATCGTTACGAAAAAACAGCACCTTATTCGAATCAAAGTCCGGATGTACATCTCTAATATAGTTTCTTTGCGGGTTCGCAAAACGCTCTTCCAGTAAACGATGAACGTAGCAAACTCCGGTCAACAGTATCTTGTTATTTGCTTCCGACATCTGGATCTCCTGATCAATTAAAAGGCAACTCGCAGCAATCAGAACAATTGTATAGAAGAGTACGGAGGATTCCAGACGTAAAATATTAATATTTTACAATCGTATAGTTAGAATGAGGGTCTAATGACCACCAATGTTGAGTTGCGATGGGATGGAGTAGAATGGAGAGACAAGTGTGATCAACACTCATCATGAAATAACTGTACCGAGCCGTCAAACTCAAATTCAGGAAAGAATGTTGAAAATTGTTTTGATCGTTTTCATCATTGATCAAAATTCTTTTCATGTTGTGCTTAGGGAAAGATGTTTTGATGAAAAACATGAGACAGGGATCAAATCGAAATCTCAAGACCTCACAAAGACCTGCTGATGCGTTTTACAAATCTCCTTTGAATAGTGAGACCAGCCTTTCACGGGTACCGTCTTTTACAATGGTGATTCTTTCAGGTTCCCTACCTGTCAGTTGCAAAAATTTCTGTATGTTAACCGGGTCTTGCTTATGACCTTCGCAGGCCCCTTCTGGCCACAGATAAGGAACAGAAAGAATTGCCACTCTTGAACTACGGAAAATTTTTTCGACAAAACGTTTTAAATAGTCAGCCTCGAAGTGTTCCAGAACTTGTAAACAGGTAATGACATCTGCTTTCAAATCTGTTTCCATCCAATCAGCTTGAATGCACGTAACACCTCCCAACTGCGGAAATGGTAGGTAATTGATGGCCGTTCGACTTTCGAACTCTCCAAATGTGGCAACAGGTGTGTCCGCTGAGCCTACATCAATCAGAGATTTATATTCTGTCAGCTCCTGAAGCCACCGATTAACCTGCTTATAATAGTTCAGGTCTTTTCTCTGCTCCCAATATTCGTTCATCAATAATCCAGTTGAGTTTAGTAACCTGCAAAATTAATTATGAGTAATTTTGATGTTCTACAGCTAACAGGAGAGGTCATCAATTTTCGGCATTCAGATCTCTCGTCACATAATTAATCCGTGAACTCCAGGCCAGATGTGCAATGGGTAAATAAGAGCAACTTTTTTTTGTGATCCCACAAATAAATGACCATTTTACTGAAAGTATAATTTGTGTATTTACTCTTTTAGAAAGTATGGGAGTGTCCGACCATAAATTCATTCAGCACACTCATTGGAATCGATTTAGCAGGTCAGCTTTACAGTAGACTGCTTGACACTGACGTGCGGACCTTATTAATCTCTTTAAATTTTCAGGCGATTTCATTATCCACCTGGACGCACAGCGCTCTTGTGTGACATTCGCATTCTTAAAAATGGAATCGACAGCTTTTCTGACTTGTTTATTGCCCCGGTTGTTATAATCATGTCCTGCAAATACTCCTCCAACTCTCACGTTAGGCCACCAAGCATGAATGTCTTTGACCACAGCATCATAACTATGATCAGCATTGCTATTGATTAAACAAATAGTAGATTCTCAATCTGTGAATTCAAAGAATCGCCAGGGCTTCGCTCACGAACAATCCGTACTCGATGCGTTCCATACTTTTCTTGTATCTTTAATACTTTAGAAAAAACAGTCTCTGGATCATAAGGATTTTACCCCCCAGTTCCATCCATGCATCAACCTGCGTTATGGAAAGTTGCGGGCACATCTCTAAAAAATGAATGGCATACTTCCCCTCATATACCCCCACTTCCAGTGCAGTTCGATAATTCGGTTGATTGATGAGATCAGGGAAATAGAGCCGAGTTTTCAATGTAATATTTAATTCATTCACATTTGCTATTCCGAACATAGTTATTAGATTAACTGTGTAATTCTTGCCGGGGCAAAAGTACAACTGACCGGGCTATTTTCGGGATACCTAATTCCAGCGGCGCTGATTATAGTAAGCTCACACAAACGCGTCATGAACTCATCAGCTTTTCTTTTGAACGCTAGTTGCTGTTTTATGGCAATCAAAGGTACTAGCTCCCCAGCTCCTTCAGAACCCCGCCACCTTTCGCACTAATTTAGATACTGGACGTAATTGCGGAATCCGTACTTTCATTCAGTAATTGCCAACGAGATCATATATTAACATTGCAAGAGTCGTCCTCAGCGGATCGGCAAACACTTCAAAATCATTTGCGAGGTCAAATTGAAGGTTTAGGTCATGTTCTTTCATCCAAGTTCAAACTCTGTGCCCGCTTACTAGACGTTTTGTAGCGATCAAAAAAGAAAAGCCCATACTACTGAATTCATCGTAGGTCGAGGTAATTAATACCCCGTAACGTGGAGCCAAGAACCTCAGCACACATCTGTCCATACAGTCTGTAGGCTATATTATTAATTAGAAAGAGATATCCTCACAAATCACATCAAGATGTCCTCGCATACAAACATTTAGTAAATTCTTAGGATTGTGGAATGACATTTACTCTATCTAGGAATATGGCACTAAATCTGCTTTAGAGAGAAATGAAAGCGATCCTGAAAATCTTTAAAGCAGTTACTACAAATCCAATGTTTACCATCTTCTGTAACATATCCCTCGTGCAGACATTCTGCTTCATTAGACCGGCAAAACTTGGACCAACAGAACTCGCAATGGTCATGCTCCCATTCAGCGCTTGGTGGAAAATATTCACGTAATTCAAGAACTGCTCCGTCAAGGTATTTTTCCTGTCCTGTGATTCTCCAGTCGTCCTCATTTGGGCTATTCATTATTCATTTCCTTGGCTCTATTCTACCATCATTGAAAAGTCTCCAAAAATTTCCGTCGGGGTCACGCCAATCCCAATGTGGACCAACTGGTGGTGCGTGATCAAGGTCAGGATGCATAGTTTCGCCAGTTGTGGGATTGTACCATGCACCTTTGTCACCGCCTATCGGTTCACCAGGCTTTCCACGCCATGTCCAATCAGGTCCTGGACTTGTTGATGGAGAATCAGGAATTTTAGGAACAGGATGATTTGGAGTAGGTACATCAATCCCCCCCGCCTCATTATCAGCTTTCCCTCCCACATTACAGGAATCTCCGTTTCCCCCTCCAGCATCATCAGGCTTAAACTTATCGCATTCCGTGCAAGCCCACAAGGTTCCATTTTCTTCCTTGTAGACCTTTCGACCATTGAGTGTACCTACAAACTCACCTGCCTCCGTATGATCAATTCTATTGTTTCCATTTTTATCCAACCTTGCCAAGTCATCAGCGTCAGGAGCCGACTTTTTTATACCTTTCAGCTTTACTTCCAATTTATACTTTCCAGATTGTAAAGCGCGTTTTAAATCCTGAAAAGATTGGGCTGTCTCCCTGACCGTTCCATTGATACCTATCAAGTTTAGTGTCAGGAAACCTGCATTTATTAATGCGTCTGTCATTGATTCGGATTGAAGTACCGCAAGTGCAGATTCTCCTACTCCATACAATTCATAAGAATTTACAGCCACACACACACCTTGACCAGTTCGGCTCCCTTGGATAGCAGCAGCTGCTGCTTTAATCCCAAGCAGGGTTATTATGGTTTCACGTGCCAAACCAGCTGCGCCAACACTAATCGTTTGTGTCCATCCTTGAGCGGCGGTACATTTTGATAGGTAATCTTCCTGGAGTTCTTTCCCACAGAACCCAAATGAAAAAGAGACTATTAGGTTAGCGGATCCTAATATCAGACCTTCTCCAAAACCGGCACAAGTATCAGACTCTTGTTGGGCTCTCGCATTTTCCCACTTGTTAACCCAGCCTCCCATACCTTTGCTTTTTTCATTACAAACTTTGTTACAGGCCCATGACACTGATTCCCCTTCGTTAACTGTCGCGAAAAACCATTTATGTGTTTGTTCTCTTCCGAGAAAACACTTGCACTTAATTCTTTTAGCGATGACCGGTTTTGAAGAACGAGGCTGATTATAAAAATCACGGAAGGTTACCCAGTTAAACTCGTCATCACCGAGTTTTTCCTTACGACTACTACTTCGATCATCAAAAATCTCTTGTACACCGGTATTGAAAGGTACCAGACCACTAGGGTCGGTATCCGTTGCAGCATTGTTACCGACGTAACGATATATGTTGTTATCTCCAGACGAAAAACCGATGGAGTCTTCAGAATTGAATCGGCCTTCACTGGCGTCATAGGAGCGTCGGCGGAGAGTGTAGAGACCGCTTTCGGAGTCACTGTAATAACCTTGTTCGCCCACCCACTGATAGGGATTCTCCGTCGTACCCGTGCTCGTTTTGACTTCGCCAAATACACTGTAGTGATAGGTATCGATTACCGTTTCTGATTCATCGGTCAACTCACGGGTACTGCCCAGCGGATCGAAGTGGTAGAAGCTGCTCTCCGTATCCCGTTTCTGGCTGATCAAGTTGCCAAACGCCTGCGGCTGCACCGTGTACTCGGCTTCCACCGTCCCTACATCATCCTGTTCCAGGATGATGTTCTGATCGTCCCAGAGATAGGCTATGAAGCCAGCGTCGCTCTCTTTTGAGAGCCGTAGCTCAATACTCCGACGGTTCACCGGAGCATACGTGTAAGTCACAAGACTGTTGTCAGGTAACTCGATCCCCGCCATCTGGTTTTCGTAAGTCCACGTGTAAGTGGTAATGTCGTTCGCGGGAGTCTCTTTAGAACTTTGGTTACCATTGCCGTCGTAGCTGTAGGTGGTCAGCCCCGCTGTCTCTTCAACAACCTGCAGGCGATTCGCGCCATCGTAGGAGCTGGTGGTGATCGCGGAATCAGCATTTTCCACCAGGCGATTGCCCACCGGATCGTAAGCAAACGTCGTCAGAGTCGTTCCCAATGAATCAGTATAGCGTTCCGAAACCACCTGCGATGTCGAATCGTAAGTCCACGTCGTGACGTCTCCGTCCAGATTCACACGTTGCGTCCGGTTACCGGCTGCATTGTAAGAGTCGGCAAAGGATGAGAAAGCCGTGTTGCCGGAAGTAAAGTGTGTGATCTGTGTTTCCCGACCGGCGGCATCATAGACCATACTGGTGCGGGTGCCGTTCGCCAGTTGTTTTTGGATGGAGCGTCCGGCGGCATCGTAGGTGAAGCTGGTTCGTTCATTCTGTTCGTTGAGCAGTGTCGTTAATTGACCACGGGCATCGTAACTGTAAGTCGTAATGCCGGTTGACAAAGTACGCGTGGAACGTTGACCTACGGGATCATAGCCCCAGGTAACCCGCTCACCTGCTGGCCAGGCCACACACCGAACCTGATTGATCAGATCATAAGTCCGAGTGAAAGCTCCCTCGCTACTGTTAATCACCAGCGGGTTACTAACAGCGTCGTAGGTCCAGGTGATGCGTGTACCGTCTGGATAAAGACGTTGTGTTGTCCGTCCAGCGGCATCATAAATGTATGAAGTCCGCACAGCATTGGGATCAATGCGAACACTCGTTCGTCCAACTGCGTCATAGACCATGGTTTCGCGTTCATTAAGCGGGTTGGTCGTCACAATCTCTCGACCAGCCGCGTCGTACTGGAATGTCGTGCGATTGTTATTGGCATCTACTAAGCCAATCATCCGGCCAGCCGCATCGTAGACATGAGTCATTCGATAACCGTTTGCATTGACTTCAGCGATACTCCTGCCGGCCTCATCGTAAACAGTGGTGGTAACCTCTCCCAATGGATTGATATTCTCAACAACCCGTCCTGCTGAATCATAAATCATCGTTGAGATTTCATTTAACGGATTGATGGAGGCGATTACGTGGCTTGCATCATCATAAACTGATGTGACTATTTCATTTAGAGGATTGACTGCAGCAACGGTACGTCCTGCTGCATCGTAGACGGTTGTTGAGATTTCATTCAAGGGATCAATCGAAGTGATCACCTGGCTCGCTGCATCGTATCCGGTAGTCGTGATCTGATTCAGAGCATCGAGCACGCGAATCACACGTCCTGCCGGATCGTAGACACTGGTCGTACGATACCCCAAAGCATTGATTATAGCAGTCTGCTGACCTGCTGCATCATAAATACTGGTGGTAATCTCTGCGTTTCCGTTGATGGTTCTGATCTGTTGACCGATGACATCATAAGTTATGGTTGTTCGATTTCCCAGAGGATCAATTTCAACAATCGGTTGGTTGATCTGATCGTAAACAGTCGTCGTCCGTTCCAGTAACGGATTCACGCCGGCGATCACCCGACTGGCAGCATCATAGACTGTGGTCGTAATTTCATTCAACGGATTCATATCAGCGACGCGACGCCCGGCAGCGTCATAACTCATCGTCGCAATTTCATTCAACGGATTGATACTGGCAATCTCACGTCCGGCAGCGTCATAAACCATGGTCGACCGTTCTCCCAGACCGTTGAGCGATGCAACAGCCCTGCCAAGACTGTCATAAACAGTCGTGGTTCGCTCCAGTTCCGGGTTGATAACAGCAATCGCCTGACCGGCGGGGTCGTAGACCGTGGTTGTTGTCTGACTCAAGGGGTTCGTGTTACTGATTGCTTGACCGGCAGCATCATAGGTGGTCCAGGTCACCTGATTGAGTGGACTGATAGAACTGGTGACCTGACCTACGGCGTCATAAACAGTTGTAAAGCGATAACCAAGTGCATTAATCTGCGCCGTTGTTCGACCAACTGCATCGTAGACTGTAGTCGTAATGTCTCCCACAGCATTGATGGAATTAACCTGCTGACCGATGGCATCATATGAAGCGGTCGTGATCTGATTCAGCGGATCAACGGTACGGATCTGTTGTCCGGCAGCATCGTAGATGCTCGTTGTACGCTGCCCTAACGCATCGATATCAGCCACAGCCTGCCCCGCGGCATCATAGACTGTAGTGGCCACGGCTGCCTGGGCGTTCGTCAATGTAATTTGACGACCAGTTTCATCATAAGCTAATGTTGTCCGGTTGCCTAATGGGTCTATGACCGCAATTTCCTGCCCGGCAGCATCATAGACGGTGGTTGTTCTTTCCAGTAACGGATTTATCGTTGCAATGGCCCGCCCCGCGTCATCATAGACCGTCGTCGTGATTTCGTTCAATGGATTAATCGTTGCGATCTTCCTTCCGGCAACATCGTACACAGTCGTGGTGAGATTATTCTGCGCGTCCCTGACGACGATGGGGCGACTGGCGGCGTCGTAGACGGTAGTCGTCCGGTAGCCAAGGGCATCGATGGTGGCGATCTGCCGGGAGGCATCGTCGTAGATGTTCTGGATGCTGTCGCCGAGCGGATCTGTAACGGTGGTAACGCGGCCCGCGGCGTCGTAGACGCTGGTTGTCCTCTGATCGAGGGCGTCGATACTGGCGATGGCTTGGTTATTGGCGTCGTAAACAGTGGTAGTTCGCTGGTTCAATGCATCGATGGTGGCGATGGATCGGCCGTCAGCATCGTAAACAGTGATCGTACTCTGGTTGAGAGCGTCGATGGTTTCCACGACGCGTCCCAGATCGTCGTAAACGGTCGTCGTGACTTCTCCCAGCGGGTCGATTTCGGTGATCCGCCGACTGGCGGCATCGTAGGTATAGCTGGTGATGTTCCCCAGCGGGTCGGTGGTGGCGATGGCGAGATCGCGGCTGTCGTAGGTGGTCGTGGTTCGATGGCCCAGCGGATTGATGCTGGCGATAGACCGACCGGCCAGATCGTAGACAGTCGTGGTCCGGTAGCCCAAGGGATTGATGGTGGCCGCGGCCCGACCTTCCGCATCGTAGACGGTAGTCGTGCGGTTCCCCAGTGGGTCGATGGCCACCGTCTGCTGCCCCAGGGCATCGTAACGGTACCGGGTCGATTCGTTGGCGCCATTGGTGGTTTCAGTCACCTGCCCGTCGGCATCGTAGGTGGTTGTGGTCCGCTGTGCCAGGCCGTTGACACTGGCAATCGCGCGGCCGGCGGCATCATAAATCGAGGTCGTGCGGTTGGTGAGCGGATCGATGCTGGCGATCATCCGGGAAGCAGCATCATACACACTGCTGGTGCGGTAGCCCAGCGGATTGATTGTGGCGACGCTGCGGCCGTTGGCGTCATAGACGGTCGTAGTCCGATAGCCGAGTGGGTTGACGGTGGCCTGGAGCAACCCATCCGAATTATAAACACTCGTCGTGCGGTGTCCCAGCGGATCGATCGTGGCAATCCGCTGCCGCAGGCTGTCGTAGAGATAGGTGGTGATGTTACCCAGGGCGTCGGTGGTGCGCGTCAGCTGATTGAGTTCGTTATAGGTGGAGGTGCTGGACTCGCCGTCCGGGTTTTCCGTTCCCGTCGGGTTGCCGTTCGTGTCGTAGGTATAACTGGTCCGATTGCCGCCGGCATCGATGGTGACCAGTGTGCGGCCGCTGCCGTCGTAGACGGTGGTCGTGCGATAGCCGAGGGGGTTGATGTTGACAGTATTGAAGCCGTCGTCGTTGAAGACACTTTCGTAAGTGGCACCGGAGGGGGTGATCTGCTGCACCGGCTGATCGAGGTCATCGTAAACGACGGTCGTGACATAGCCCAGGGCATTGATGGTCTTCACGCGATTGCCGACCAGATCATAGACGTAAGTAGTTTTATTCCCCAGTGGCGTGCGAACGGATTCCAGACGTCCCACGATGTCGTAACTGTTGACCGTGGTATTACTGAGCGGGTCCGAGGTGGTTTGCAACTGGCCATTGGAGTTGTAGGAATAATTGGTAGTCTGGTTGAGACCATTGGTCTCCGAGAGGACCCGGCCAGCCAGATCACGCGTGTAAGTGGTCCGCAGGCCGAGGGGAGAAACGACGGATTTGAGCTGATCGTAGTTGTCGAAGGTGTATGATGTGGTACTGCCTGAGGGAAGCGTCGTCGCAATCCGGTTCCCATCTGTGTCATACTTGCTGGAGGACGTCTGCCCCAACTGGTTCGTGGCGGCCGTGGGCAGGCCGGTACTGTTATAGGTGATCGAAACCTGCGTGCCATCAGGAGACTGCACGCCGGTCCGCTGACCGTTGCTGTCCCAGAGCATGGTCGACCGGTCTCCGTTCGGCAGAACAACCGTTTTCACACGATCGTTAGCGTCGAACGAATATTGATAAGACTGACCGGCCCCGTTTGTGACCGAACTGATCTGTTTAACCCCCTGAGAGGTGGTACGATACCCATAGGAAACCGTACTGCCCGAACCGGGATTCTGCATGCTGGTCAACATGCGATCGGACCAGGTGTAGTAAAAGGTTTTCCCGCCGCGGACGATGGAGGTGACGTCACCGTTGGCATCCCGGGTGATCGTGGTCACTCGATTTTCAGCGTCGGTGACAATCTGCTGCGAACCGGAATAGGTGTAAGTGGTGATGGCGCCCGCGGGATCGATCATCCGGGTGACACGGTTATCACCGTCGTAAGAATACTGGTAGTTACGGCCTCCCGGTAACGAGAGGCTGGAGATGTTTTTAATATAGCCGGCCCCCGAATCGGGTTCGGTATAACCAAACGACAGGGTGGGTTGTCCCGGTGCGGTATAGCTGGCTAGATTCTCGTTACTGTAGCCGAAACTGTAGGGGCGTCCCGAGGAATCGGTATAGCTTGAGATGGCAGGATTGCCCTGAATCGTAGTGTAGGAGAGGTCGACTGACTTTCCGGTAGAACTGATAAATTTCGAGGGGACCTGAATATGATTCACTGCGGTCTGAGTCACATTCCAGGGTTGTCCCCCTCGAATGATCTTCGTCAATGTGCCACTGCTGTCATATTCCCAGTTCGTATTGGAGAGGGAGTCGACTTCTTTGAAACCACTGCCTGCAGTCGTCAGGTAGGTGGCACTGCCCGGAGGTGTCGTATAGCTGCCGCCGCCCGAGCTGATGTACTTCATGCCGACGCCGCGATCGCCCATGACAGGCACCGTCCCCGTACCACTATTACTGATGAAGAGTTTGCGGTTGACGGAAGTTGCCGTGCCAAAACCGGTGGACCCCGTGGTATGGATCCGGGTGTTAACCGACATGTTCATTATCGAACCGATCGGGTTGGCGGGAGCTGACGACAGAGAGACATTCATCTGGCCCACGGAATTCAACTGTCCCGGTCCGGCCGACAGGACGCCATTCATCATATTGTTGGCCCAGTTTCCTGAGTCCATTCCCGTAAATCCGCCACCGGCGTCTCCCAGACCTCCTCCACCAGAGCCGGCACCATTCATGCCCCCACTAAACCCGGGGTTGGTCCCTCCAACGGCGCCATCACCACTGGTCAGTGCACCAGAACCACCATTACTGGAAGCCCCCGGCAGAGGACAATCTCCCGTGGGGCACTGGTCTGCGGGGACATCGACGAAAAAGACCACACCGGACCAGAGTTCGGGACCGGAAAGACTGCACCAGAGTGCCTGCACTATCGCATAAGGGGTGTTACCCACCTGACTCACCGTACCGACGCAGTAATCGCCACTGACGGCTCCATCGGAATTGGGGGATGTCCAGACGATATGATCGCAGATTTCGGTGGAAGGAATCTCACACTCAACCAGCAGCTGCAGGTCGATTGAGCCTCCGGCAGGAATGTAAAAGATGGTCCGGTTGCATTCAGATTCCACCTGGAACTTGTATTCTACTTCCTCGTTTACAGGTAGAACTGTTACTGTCGCAGGGTCGGGTGGAGAACCGCAGGAACTGCTGGAACTGGATTCGGAACTCTGGCTGCTGTCGCTCGACAGGTCACTACTGTCGCTGGAAAGATCGCTACCACTGGATAAGTCAGTGGTCTCGGAGCTGCTGCTGGAACCCGAGCCACCTGGCCCCGCGTTAAAGGCCATGACGGCCAGTTCGGCTGGAGTCGGATTTGGAGAAATAAGAAATCGGCCAGGTGTCGAACTACTGCCTGTCGTGCCCGGAGATGAGACAGGGTCATCCATGCGTGCGGTAACTGTAATCGACTTTGGCCAATATGGCTCTGGTGCCTTACCTGCATCTGTGAAGGATTCGAGCTGCAATACACAGGGAGCCCCCAGATCCGGTTGTGCAGAGCCGGACCAGACTGGCCCCAGCTTGACACCCTGGAAACCAACTCTTACCCTGAGACCGCCATTGTGCGGCGTGGCATCAAGAGTGAGCATGGACAGCCCTTGATGCGTAGGAAAACGATATCGCCAGCACACGAGCTCAGGTTCGCGAAAAACACAGGAAAGAATATAATCGCCAGCAAATTCTTCGAGTTCCAACGGGATTTCGTCTTCGACATCAAAGACAGAGACATTGAGTTGGCCGGGAACCAGACGAAACCAGTTCGGAGTAAGGCTCTCTGTGATGCGGGGTAAGGGATGCGATTTAACAACTGGGGGTGTATCCGAGATGTTCTGCTCAGGAGTTATGTTCTCCAGGATTTTATAATCTTTTGTTTTTGAACGTGTCGTGCGTTTTACAAGCCTGCCAGACTGATGGTCATACTCCTCTATCGTCTCAGAAGATTGCACGTTGGCTTCAATCACGCGTCGACGTTGTTGTTTGTCCCGACCTTCATCCGATGGATTGCTCAGAGAATTCCTGCTACTCATTTATCCTGATTCTTTCTATTCAATAAATTGAGGCCGATGAATCAATCTCAATTCGAATGTCTATTCGCTATTCCATTCCCAATGAACTAGGTGAATTGAATTATGGAGTATCAGTCTCACTCTGCACTGATAAACTCTGATGTTTCCTGGGGAATTCGGGATCAAAATCAATAGCGACTCGATTCCCCTTAAGACCGCTAGCGGGTTTAATTGTCGATGTGGCCCCAATATGTTGGACGAGCGTTGGGATATGGACAAAATAAGGGAGTTGATTGCGCTGGCACCAACTCCCCACGACTGGATCAATATTCCTCACCCCACTCGAAGGGCCATGATGGCGATGGTTCAAGACGACGGGATCGCTCAAAAACTGTCTCACCCCTGGATTGGAAAAGATATAAGCAACTGCGCCCCACGCCGCCCAACCTCGATTGATTTCACGAAACCCAGTTAGATCCCGAACGTGTTCACGACTGGGGCAATACAGTGAAACGACACCAACTTCAGCAGCAGGCCAGAGAGTATTTTCAAGATATGCCCGCGCATCTCGAGCCACCAAGGCATCATCCTGAAACATTAGATAGGCGTCTGCATGAGGCATACGCAAATAAAGTTCTGTCAGCCCAAGATACCAGTTAGGGAAAACGCCTAGCGTTGTACTTCTCATTGAGAAGGGGTAGTTACTGAAGATCTTGCTTTTGCTTGAGAATGGTTCTGCAAATAATCGGGGAGAATCCCACCCAGCCAGGGAGAGACTTTGCAGACATGACTCCAATGTGGGAGACTTGCGAGGAGCTGTTGTGACCCCAACAGCCCAATTCCATTCCAAGACACCCATTCGACCTCCCTGTCATATTGCAGTAAAGTGATTACTGCAAATGATCCTGACAGCCTCTGCTCAAAGTTGTGACAACGCCTGAACATTAGAGGCGAATGACACTAATAGTCAGTGGGATTTGCAATAGATCCAATCATGAAAATCGATGCATAATTTCTATGATAGGATGACAAACACGAATCAATACACAGAACTGTCGTTCAAAACAGCCAACGCAAATAGTTGTCACAAGAACATAATACCTGTATGTATTTATCGTTTCAGTATAGTACTCGAACAGCACTTCTGTTTCAATAAAATTTAAATAAATTCATGCAGGAAAACTTCGTTTTGAGTCATCATATATGCACTGTTTCGAATCTATGGCTTCCCGAAAATCAAACACACATCGATTGAAATTAAACCAGTCCATTCAAATTCTTTTGGTATCTCGCCAGCAATACCGATTGAGAAAGTGAAAGGTATATTTGAAATGCAGGTTGAAACGCATCGAACGGCACCAATGAATTGGGCAGTTGGAATGACAACGGCTCCTAGAATGAATTCGACATTGAGCCAAAGCATCAACAACCTGAAAGTAGCAGGCTGGGCTCAAATGCGTATATTTGCTGAGCCTGGTTCCTCCATCCCAGCAAATATATCAGGAGAAACCTCTGTATCTCTACGTGACCAGACTCTAGGAGCTTTTCCCAACTGGTACTTGGGGTTGACCGAACTGTACCTGGATAATCCTCACGCTGATGCATACCTGATTTGTCAGGACGACATTGTGATGATACGTGACACGCGTCAGTATCTTGAAGAATGCCTGTGGCCGGCTACAGAAATTGGCGTTGTTTCACTTTATTGCCCCAGCCACGATCATCGTGATGATGCCTCTGGGTTCCTGAAGGTTAAATCAGGATGGAATACATGGGGAGCACTCGCTTATATTTTCTCAAATCCCGGAGTACGTGAATTCTTGAGTGATCTGATCGTGTTGAATCATCGACATCATGGACCTCATCAGGGACTGCGCAATATCGATTCCATTGTGGGTAGCTGGTGTGAGCGAAGACAACTTCCCTACTTTGTTCATGTCCCAACTCTAACTCAGCATATTGGTCGATCCTCTACAATCTGGAAGAACAATACCAATGAAGGTCGTCGAAAGGCCATAAAATACGATCCCCGGTTGCTACTGAACGAGCCAGAATCGCAAAACGATAGCATATCCGAATAAGAAGCTATTCGTATTTCCAAATGGAGTGGCCGGCCTGATTTGTCAACCAAAAGGATCATAGTCTTTTCAATTACTGGTTTCCGCCAGGGGCAGACCATCCAGCTCCGCAAGATACTGTTCCAGCCGTCCATCTCCGGCCGGAGTCCAGTCGCAGATCTGCCCCAGGTTTTCTCCTAGAATTTCCTGGTAAGCGGGCCACCACAAATTGATGGCTTGTGAACGAAGATGCTTGCTACCATGCATATGCCAAATTCGGACATCTTTCGTCTTACCGGCATAGATGGGAGAACAGTTCCATCGGCAGTCCAGCAGCTTATGGGGGTGATAGTGTAAAAGAAGCTGTAATGCAATTTCATCACAGATAAATGTCTTACGTCCGATTAAGGCCAGGTCATACCATTTGGGTATAATCTCAGCGTTTCGTCGCAAACCAAACACACCGCCATTTATTGCTGGTCTTGTTTGAAGCCCCTTTCTGACCAATCGATCGATACGACGTTTTGTTTTCCCTTCGAGGGAGATTTCTTTCCAGGCATTGATGCGTTTGCGAATTGTTTTTCTTTGTGTCGTCCAGTTTGAAAATTGTGTAGCCACCATATCGCATCCCTCAGGCAGTTCAAATAATTCCTGAATCGAGCCCGTGACCAGAGTGTCCGCATCCAGATAAACTGTCATGTCAAATGGAGGATCCTGCAGAATGGCAAGCTTATTTAGAAAAGCGGCATTTTTTCTGCGCATCACACGTGGAAACTGACGATGCTCCACATCCAGACGCGGCTCTGACGCGAGATTCTTGCCAATTTTATGAGAGTCATCACCGATTGTATAAACAATAATTGGGCCGGAATAATGTTTTCGCAAGCTCCAGATTGAAGTGAGCATCCTAACGGCATGCGCAGTTCCGCAAAGGAGGTAAACTACCCCTTGTTGCTCTCGCTGAGTATCGATTGGCAAAATAGCTTGAGTCTCTATTGAAGCACGCTTTTTCTTACAACCGCAACCACACCCACGACTTGATTTGGGGGCAACTTCGAATGACACCTGATTTTGAAAATGCTTTTTTAGTGAACTGTAGCGTCCCAGATGTTTCCAGCCATGTTTTGTCATTCGCACTTTTCGATAAAAACGGTTCTGCCGTTCCGCACAATACCAGAAAAATGTGTCATGAGAAGGGACAGGAAGCCGTTTCGGGCAACACTGAAGCATGTCTTTGGCCCACTCCGTACGACCAAAGAAGCACCAGGAAGTGATTCGCGAATGGATCACTTTATCTCGTCCAGGTTCAGGGTGAAGTTCCAGGTCATTATAGCCAGACAGTTGAGGAATTTGCTGAGCCCACCGATCCAAGATGTCGATTGCTTCAGGGGGTTTTGTGTACCCCCAGGGATGTGACACAAAAACAGGATACTCGTCCTGATCATTTACAGAAAACCATTCCGGATCAATCCATCTTTTCTCTTCTGTAGCAACTGTGTCTGTATCTAGCTTGAGAAACCAGGGGGTCTGCACATAATTAGATACGGCAAAGGTAATCCCATTCAACATTTTTTCTCGTTGCGAACAATCTGGCATCTCCCATTGCACGCGACGCATATCCGGATGGTCAAGAAATCTTAGTTTACAATTCCAATCAGAAACGGGAATACTCCCGTCGCATACAACCAATAAAGGATTTTGCAGTAGCTCAGGTTTAAAACGCTTCCAAGTCGGCCATACCAATTCCAACTCTTTGACGTGATGCTCGTCGACGCCAACAATGGTTGTAAATGAAATATTATTATTTGAGCTATGATCTTGAATTTTCATTCAGTATTGTACCGGTCTATAAAAAATCGTCCCTAAAACACATAGAATTCTTGTCCTTCACGTTTATGCGAGAAAACAAGGGTCTCAAAGTTAAAGCTCGACAGTGGGATCATCCCGCCCTGCCACAGGATGCCGAATTCGTAGAACATCGGCTATTTTGACCTTTCTCGCCTTATGCCCTTCTCGATTTAATAGCTTGCGGAAATGGACGTCTTCATAAGCCCTCTTCCATCTCGAAGCTGGCTTCTCCCATTCTTTAGAATCTTTCAGATATCCATATTTTCGACAAAGATCCCCTGAGACGATCTGCACGCCACCGATGGCGCGATTTAACTTCATGACTTCGGTGAAATGTTCACGGATAATTTCAGGAGGCCCTTGCCATTGGCTCGCTTCCTGAATCAAGTCATAACCGGTTTCGTGAGTTGTTCCATAAACTCGTTTCGGATAGATAAATTTATGATCTGGTTGAGCCATGAACCGCATTACATCATGTAGCGAACTTCCATGAATGAGATAATCACAATCCGTGAACCAGACAACATCAGCTTTAGTTTCCAGCGCCACTTGATTGCGGCCTATCCCTCGTCTAAACAATCGTTCTTTCTCAAGTAATGTCGTTTTAATTTTAACATTTTCCGGCAAGGGCAATGTTTCCAATTCCTGCAAACGACGACAGGTTGCGTGATCTTCCTGACTGGTGACCACGTTGAGTATGAGATTAATCTCTTTGGGCGGAGGGTGATGGAAAATCGTTGCGACCTGATATGTCAAACAGCGCCAATAACGCCAACAATGGGTAACAATTTCAAAGTTCACAAATTACATCCTTGTCTCAGATAGCATTTCACATTTATCTTCCATTCATAAGAGAATTTAGGAATTCATAAAACACTCGCGCTCTCTAAATTCAAATTGTTGTGTCAATCTTGATTTCCATTCAATCGACTTCAGCATTAACCAAGGTTGCTGAGGCAGGTTTACTCTTAAAGTGATGTTTCCAGCCATGTTCTTTCATATTCACAGTCACAACAGATTGTTCTTGATACATCGCACAAAGATGCAAAAATCGAACTGGATGGATGCCCTTGAGAAAATCTGGAAAGCAATCATTTGTTAATGGGATAGCGGACCGTAGCCAGTCTGTATTAAACCAACAGAACCATTCTGAAACGGTAGGTAGCTCGACACGCCCCCCCTCCGGAAGATATTCCTTAGAAAATCGAGGTGTGTTACTGTTTGACCGGCCTGATTCCATTAACCATTTTTCAAATCGAACTAATAAATCCGGAGGCTTGAGGTAGTTCCAGGGATGAGCGACCATAATTGGGGAATTTTGTTTATCCCCGGATGGTTGAAACCAGCGTGCCTGGGGCCAACGGTTACCAGTTTCACTCGCTCGGGCAGTTGGGTCCATTAAGAGGATCCATTGTGTGCGAATTTGTTCCTTGAGATCATTTAAAAATAATCCCAGATGATCTTCCAGTGGTGATTCCTGAAATTGAATGAACCGGGCTAATCGCAGTTCTTTCATCTGACGACATTCCTGTAGGACACTAGAATTTCCACGTACAAAAATATTCGTTTTGAGTAACCAGGAATATCGCTCCCACCATGTTGGCAGGGATTTTTTTAGTATTGAAATATCTTCTGAATGGAGATTAAGTACGATTGTGGTTGTTGGGACTCCGGTGGGATGAAATTTCTCAGGGACCATCGGCACCGTATTCCCCTCGGGAGAAATCACTGTCTGATTCCACCCTTTGCGATCGTACATCCCGGCGGTATCAATCGCCTCCGGTGTATCAGTAGTGGCTAAATGAATCGCCTCATCATAAGGCATATGCGGGAATGCTTTTAAACCGCTGGGACTGGTGCAATTGAATATTTCCAATCCTTCGTTATCAAAATGTGGTTTCAATTGTTCCAATCGTGTATTCAAAATCCGGTATGAAGAATTATTCCCATTGACTGATGACTTCGACCTGTCTTGGTCAAATGCATAATTCTGCTGACCAAACTCCATGCGAAAGTCGCAGCCCAGTAGAAAGATCCGTCTGATACCCAGATAAAATAGAAGGCGTATTGCAATATACATCACAGAGCGAGAGCCCTTGTTTCCCTGAGAGTCCGCTTTCTTTGAATGATTCCCCCAGTTAAATGTATCTTCATACAACCAGCGTTCAGGTTGGAAATCTTCATTTCTACGGTAACCAAAAACCGTAGGCATATCTCCAACTTTTTGAATAGACGGTTGTAATTGTCCGGAGTCATCCCTGACCGCAAATTGTTTTTCCATATGACAGAGTGGGACGAATTTCAAGATGGCCGGGTCTCGCCAGATCACATCATGGAAGTGAGTAGGATCATCAACACTACACCATAAATGAGGACGGATAATTGTAGCAGCGTTATTCACCGCGCAAGTTAATACACCTCGCGTGTTGAGTTTCTCCAGGTCATTTTTGACTAATGAAGGACCAGAGCAAATTAAAAACGCAGATCGGCCCCGATACATGTCGCCAAAGAACAGATTATGTCCGTCACGCGTGAAGATCATCGGCGGAGGCTGGAGATATCTCCCCACATGGAATCCCACTGTTCTCTCGCGCGCATGTCTTAGGTGTTTATGGTCATTTTCATCACGTGCCACTCCGCGAGAAGTCAAGCTTATGTGCTTTGAATCTGACACTAGTTATAATTCCTTGTTGGAAGATTTCGATTCACAACTTCTAAACTTAATTGCCATTAGTAGCTGATATTTTCTGGCTTGAATGTTTCTGGCAGTACTCCAGATTTTGAACGACATCTGGACGATCCGGACGATATTTCAAAGATTCCGCAAACGCGTGTGCGGCCGTTTCATATTTACCCTGCTGCATCAAGACGACTCCTAAATTCGCAAATGAAGCAGGATCATCAGGGTTAACGGAAATCAATCGCTGTAAATAGTGTTCTGAATCGATGGGGTTACCACATTCGAAGTGCCAACGGCAGATTTCATTTAGTAGTGGAATATTGTTTTGATCAATCTGTAGTCCAAGTTCATAATGTAGTTTTGCCTGATCATACTCTTCAGAAAGGATGGCGAGTTTCCCTTCAAAATAGTGAATCAGGGACTGAAGGTCGTTTCTAGACTGGACACCTTGAAGTAGTTGCCTCAGCTTCTTACTTTTATTCTGCGACAACAGATTTTCGCCAAGACCGCGCCATCCAGGAAAGTATTCTTGGTGTTCACTCGTCAGAATCCGCCATTGATTTTCCGCTTCTGGAAAGCGATCCCAGTCTTCATAGACCACCGCCAGATTATGGCGCGCCTTAAAACTGGCAATCCCTTGATCAACGCTCGTAAAACTTCGTTCGGTTTCCTCATCCAGAATTCGATGATATGTATGAGCAGCTTCTTGATATCTTTCAAACTGATGATCTAACAGAGCCAGTCGAAATAATAATTCTTTATTATCGGGAAACAGCTTGAGACCATCCTTAACGATTTCCCATGCTTGTTGTCGTCGATCCAATTGAGATAGCGCATTGACGAGCAGTGCATACGCCTTACAGAGATGAGATTCAGCTTGGCCCGAAACATTGATACAACGTGTCAGATAATCGACGGCTAATTCATATTGCCCTGCATCAGCGTGAGTCATACCCAGATTGAATAAAACAAAAGGATGTTCGGGACGATCATTCAATTCTTTTTCCAGCAATCTAAAATCCCGTGTTAGCTTCCGGGCTCTTCCTTGCTGTGATTGATCAGAACCCGAGTGTACGACATAAATACCGGTCCAGCCTACTTCCCCTTGCGCCCTGCGTATGGACGGAATAATCTGTTCGTGAATTCGAAACTCAAACCGTAAGTCAGGACGATTCCGAAAAAGTTTAACATGGTCCACAGCAGTGATATCCGATGGTTCCTTACCGGGACAATGTACCTGGGCGACATACCCCATCATCTCGTCCGGATGAGGACCATCGACCAGTTCGCGCAACTGCCTGCCGCAATGCTCGGGTAAAGTGTCATCCGAATCCATCCAAAAGATCCATTCACCACGTGCATGATCTATTGATTCATTGCGAGCGGCTGCAAAATCATCCCGCCAGGGCCAGTGGAAAACTCGTGCCCCCAGTTCTTCACAAATATCAGGAGTTGCATCTTGTGATCCCGTGTCGACTACAACGATTTCATCAACCCATGGCTTCAGAGTCTCTAAGCAGGGACGAATCGTTTCTTCATTATCTCTTACAATTAAACAAGCGGATAATCGGATTTGATTGGGCTGTAATTTCAGCCCCTGTGCAGTTTGTTCGACTGTAAATAAAGGCCTGTCTTTTCCTGATGTGACTTGCGTGTGCTTAAATTCGGTTGGCTTTACAGTTCCAGTTGAGCCGCTACTTGGTGAGTCCCATTTCTGCTGATAAATTTTTTGATTTTCCTGTAGGATCTGTCCCAGGTTATAACCTGCTCCCTGAAACGAAACACTTCCGAAATGATGCACAAAACTATCGATCGCGATCAAGGTCCGATAGCCAACCCCGCGGGCACGGCGGCATAAATCGTCATCCTCAAAATTCCCTACCCCAAATCTCTCATCCAGGCCACCAATCTGATCGAGCACTGATTTTTTTATCAATAAACAAAAACCAACCAGTCGTTCTGTTTCTAGTACCTTTCCACGATTTACCTGCCCCCAATCCCAGGCAAATCCATCCAGCTCATTAACATGGCGATAATTGACGGCAATCTGCTGAGGACCACTGACCTGATTTGAAACAGGGCCAACCAGACCAATTTGATCGGAGGAATACAGAACATTGAGCATCCGCTCCAACCAGCCAGTAGACACAATCGTGTCATTATTTAACAACAGAATAGACTCACCTGTGGCGAGTTCGATTCCCTGATTTACTGCAGCTGGAAAACCTCGGTTGCTCTCATTGCAAATCACTTTTGCACCAGCAATTGATTGCAGATATCGAGCAGTTCCATCACTGGACGCATTATCGACGAATATCAGTTCAATCGGCTCATCTGTTCTGAGTAGAATGCTTTCTACACACTGTTTCGTAAACTGAAATTGATTATGGGTGACGATTATGATGGAAGTCTTACTTCCTTTCCATTTATTTCGACTTACTGAACGCGTGAGGTATTGATATGCATAAAACTCAGCTGCCTCATCTACAGAGGCGGCCCGAATCTGTAACCCACCAATCGAAAGTTCAATCGGACTTCCCTGGTTCACCCAATCCTGATATCCCTCTCCCCCTACCATCTTCATCTCTTCTACGGAAAAACCTGTCCGATAGAGGAGTTTTTCGATTTCCCTCCGCGTAAAAAAACGAACATGGTCAATGTCAAGTAAGCCGGCAGTTTCGTAGGTCCAGTTACCCGCCAGCAAAGAGCGGATAATTGTATGGTTTCGAATATTGGGGAGACTTGTGACTAGACAACCATCCGGCTTCAGCCACTCTTGGGCGAGAGCTAATACAGTTTCTGGAGAACGGAGATGCTCCAAAACATCGGCACAGACAATACAGTCAAACGAATTATTTTCGAACTTAATGCTACCGGATTCGATATCGCCGTTTAATACCTCATCAAGATTCTTTCGTGCACGTTGAGCAGCAACTGGGTCGTATTCCACACCTGTGACATGTGCAGCTTGACGACGTTTTATTGATGCTCCCAGCCTACCTCCGCCACAGCCAATTTCCAGAATGTTCCGAGCCGTTTCGGGAATCATTGCCAGGACATCGGCGCGGTCATGTTCAAAATAATCATTCGCTTTTGTCTGAATCGAGGAACGTAACACAACTGATGATTCATTCATTTGGTTGCCGGGAACTGCCAGTTCTTTTTGCATTTCAGTAGTATTGCTAATAGCATTCAGCATCGATTCCATGCGATGGCGATAGGTGTGTGCCCGCAAGACCTCCTGGCGTCCCGCTTCTGCTATTTTTAAACGCTCTGCATCATGGTGTAGATAATATTCCATCACTTCCCATAACTGATCGTCATTGGAATAATTAACTAGATGTTTCTGATCCTGGAACAATTCAGCCTGCCCCGATGATTCCGGTAACGAATTTGTAATCATCAAGGCGCCACTACACAGCCCCTCAAAAACTCGCATATTGAGATCATCGAGTAACGATCGATTGAATACAATTTTTGAGGCTGAATAAATTTCGGCCATTTCATCCAGATATCGATTGCCAACAAAAGTCTTTGGAAACCGATGCTGAATCAGCGAAAGTAGGCGTTCACGTTCACCGGGAAAACCATTTCCGACAAACGCCAGATCGTACCTTAAATCGACTTTTCGCTTTCCGTGAATCTCCGGGTCACAGGCCAGTGGTAACCAGGATGCGTTCTCAATCCCGTCTGACACTAATTTTAAGACCCCACGCTTCTGTGCTGCGAAAGTCCAGTCAGCCTGTTGTGCCAGGATCAATGCTCTTTCGTATTCAAGATGGGTGTCAATGGCCCACCATGCAGCTGGCTTAAGATGCTCTGGGATCTGCTGAATCAAACCATCATCGACAAATAGAAAGAGATCGAAGTATTGTCTGGGAATAGCATCGTATTCATCCGGAGTAAAATGCTCTACTTCGGCCAATTGACCGGAGCAAACTAACTCTCCAAGTGCCCTACGGCAGTAAAGTCCTGTCGTTTCCGGGCGGGGTCGGTTATCGAAAATCACAGCAATCCGTTTCACTTTTTTACTCCAAACAGTCGTTACACTTCTGTTTTTGATGCGGTCCCCAATAAAGGTCGATATGACCGCCCCATGACCACATCCCAGGTGAATTCGCTTCGGAATTTTTTAAGTCCGGCTTTACCCAAAGAAACTCTTAAGTCGTTATCATCCAGCAGACGCTGCAATTGGCGGCATAAATCTTCCACATCTCCCGGGGCAAATAATAGTCCTGTTTGTTCATGATCGATAACCCATTCCAGACCACCGATCCGACTGGCTATAACAGGTCGTCCACATCCCATTGCTTCGACGGCACTTCTTCCAAGAGCCTCTTGGGCGACGGTGGGAAAAACCAGCAGATCAGTTTGACACATCATTTCAGTCAGTTCTTTTTGAGACTGCCACCCGATACTGCGGAAATAGTCTGGATCGTTCTCGCGTTCTTCCCTGGTGATCCAGAGTTCAAAATCCTGCCTGAGCTCCCACAACTGCTCTGCCGCCGCATGCAACACATGAAATCCTTTCATCAGTTCATCACAAAGTCCCGCAAACAGGATTCTTACCTTTTGCCCTTCCTTAAAAGGGGGAGCTGAATATTCCAGGGGAAAGCGTGTGGTATCAAAACCACTGGGGACAACATGAATAGCTGGTGTGTACGGTTTAATCAGCTCTGCAATCGACGGATTGACAACAAGAACACCTTCCGCTTCAGCAAATGATTGTTGCAACCGGTCTGGATATTCTTCGGCTTCAAAGCCTGACAGAACTCGTTCGGCTCGATGTAAGCCTCCTGATAAACTGGAATGAGTTTTCACACAATCCCGGCAGATCTGAGGCGATTCAAGCTGATGTTGGTCACACTGAAGAATTGGAGGTAATACTCCTGGATCAGAGCTCTCACCAAACAGCATTCGGACATTATTCAGAGGGCAGAGGCACTCTTCCGCTGCAATCCGTATGAAGTATGGATAATCACGAACTGCCTCTACCAGTAACGGCTTTGTATTCCAACTGTCGGTTACAATAACCCAATCCGGAGCGAATGTTTTGACTGCTGACTGAAACCGATATCGAATCTGAGCCGCATTCCACTCCGATTCACTGAACTGAAGAGGACAACTGTCGTAGTTCAAGTCTTCAGTAACTTTCCCCACACCAAACGATTCATTAACCGCATAAAAGTGTTTTACTTGATATCCATCTTTCTGGAGACACTCTGCCAATTCCCAAGTATGAACGGTCCCGCCTCCTGTTGAAGGCCAGTTAAACAAAAGGCTTAAAATTGCGACCTTGACAGATTCGCCTTGAGATGGGAAAGACTCGATCATCAATGATTGATTTCGATGAACAAGCTCGCATTCCGCTGCTTTGAGTCCTCGATTAAAATGTAAACGCGAAGAAGCAGGATGTCCTTCAGCAGCGGCAATGACTCCCAATCCATTTTCTATGCGTGACTGAATTCCTTTGGGGACTCCCGAGACTAAAAGTTGGTCGTATATGGTCCTTGCCTGGGGGTACTTCCCCTGGGTTGCCAGTTCCTCAGCGGTATCCACTAAAGACAAATCTGTTTTCACTTGCATCGTTCCCCTTGCTCACTGATAGACTTGAGAAGAATCTCTCTCCATTGATTCATAATCCGCAACCGGGATAGCTGAGTGGACATCTTCAGTCCAAATTCATATGTCTTTTCCCAGTACTCGCGTGAAAACCAGTAATCAGTCTGATCCGGTTCTGGTATCTCGAAACCAATCGTTCTTAAATAGCGTACTGGGCTGGAGTCACTATTCATCGCCAATGGAATCCCTGAAGATATGAAATCCAAAGCTTTTGCTGGAGGTTTATGTCGTTGCCGAAAGTCATTCCCTTTAACATCGATAGCCGTCCGCGCAGTTTTGAGAAACTCGACATGACGCTCATCAGACCATTCCTCAATGCGAATATTTTTCGAAGACTTGAAACCAAAGTCAGACGGACTACGACTCTGGTGTCCGTTGAAATTTGTAAGAATGACCAATTCATCAGGTAATCCAAAGTGATTTACCCAATTCACAACTGGCGGCAAATTCGCCCAGATGCCAGTCCAGAGAATCGGACCGGACTCCTGAAAGGTCTCTCGCGTAGATGTGATGAATTTCAAATGATGATCTAGAAAAGTCGTCTTTGCATATCCTCGGAAATACTTTTCCAGTTCAACGGCATGAACGATAATCCGGTTACAACAGCGCAATCGTTCCCAGTCGGCGTCAATCTCGGCACCACTGCCGTAGATATCTATCGGACAGAATACAATCGCGGAATGTTTTGAAAGCTCCTGAAGTGTCACCAGATCTGGCAACCATTTGACAAAAACACATACATCGCATTCAGGTAAATTATTTTGAAAGGGAAAACTTTCAAAATGCTGGCTTTCATTGAGAGAATCAATGAGATCTTTTCCAACCCAATTCCAAGAACCAGCTATTTGGATTTCAGGACCAACTGAGACTTTGATGGTTCGATTAGACGAGATGGGAGCCCTTGACATTCCACGATTCCTTGCGGAAAAGATCAGTTGAGAAACACGATGAAATCGCCCGGCAGCCCAGAAAATCGGCTAATGATTGCAGCGAGAGGACACTGGACAACAAACTGTACTTGATGTGTTGACATTATGTGTCTCGTTGGCCTGAGAGTCAAATGTATAAATGGACTGTAGAACAAAAAGGAGAGTACACAGGTGAATATTGATAAGGATTATTTCAACATTCCAATGGTACTTTGATACAGAATTAAAGGAATTCAATATTTTCTGTCTCTCTAGCATTCGAATTCGCAGAAGAAAACATTCTAAAGCTTGCTTCTGCGAATTATTAAACCATAGGTAACAGACCTCTCATGTAATCAGCGATTGGGACCAGGCTTAGGAAACCTTTACTATGAGGCAGTTCCTGTCCAGGGAATGGGAGAATTTTCTTCCATCTCATAATGTCTTCGAATTCTGATAGCGTTTGATGAATAGATTAGAATGAGGTGGCAGCAAGCTTTGATTTCAGTCGAATTATTGTGAACTATGAAAATCTTGAAATAGACCTGTAACCTTAAAAAGGTGTTTATCAACTCGGGAATGCGACACGTCTGTTAACAAGAACTTGATTTACGAATCTTAGGCTCCTGAATGATACGGCCGAGCGAGGATTATATGCATGCTCGTAAGCAAGAGGATGATAATAACATCAATAGAGATTCAATATTATCCTTGTAGTTCGGAATTAGGGAGATCGAGGTCTTAGTGTGGAATTAACCGCTTGATCAGGTAAATTTAAGTTTAATGACTTTGATATCGTAACTCGCAATCCGCCATGTCGGGCATCCGATATCAATACTTTCTCCGGATCAAATTCCTCGTCTTCGACGAGAACTACATTACCAGCCTTTAGATTTATAAATTGATGTACCACTCCGTGACCTGCCTCATCCTCATAAGTAATCTCTAACACGGCATCCGACGTGATTCTTAAATTGTGAACGTTTTCTAACTCCGTAGAATACATCTGGAGTTCAAACAGTTTTACTGGTTGATTTTCTAACTGACGATCGTTCGGAGCAACTAACAATATTGCTACCAGAATTACAAGAAAAATAGTCGCACTAAGCGTGACTTTCTCCATCGATGGTCTCCTGCGTCGATCACAGCATCTAGTAACACACAAAACAGGCCATTTGTCTATAGTGACCATACGAACAAATAGTGTCAAGAACTAATTTTGTTGCTGAATAACAGAAAAGAAAGTCTGTGCGCTACCAGAAGCCCCAAAAGAAACAGAACAATACCCACCGGACATTGGCGACTTAGGCGAGGGGGAAAGCTATTTCGGCACTTTTTAACAGTTTGCAGTTGAAGTAAGCAGAAAGCTTCATCAGTTATTCTTAGTTTGAACAATTTTGTTCTCTCATTGTTCAAGCGCGCACTTGGATCAACTAAAACACAAACAATCACTACAACCAGTCATACTTAGTTATAATATGTCTTTGAAAAATGATTCATAATTCTTGACCATACGATTGGATGAAAATTGATTCCATGCCAACCAGTGAGCCCGCTCGACCCGATTATCGGCTTGTACCGCAAGGCGCACTGCTCTTGCTAGCTCCCCGGGTGATGGATCAAAAGCTACACCGAAAGTTAACTCGCCATGTTTACTTTCTAAATGGGGGATTATTCCGACCGGAGTTGCCACGACTGGGCAACTAGAAAGCCATGATTCTAACACTGCATTCGGGCAAGCCTCTGAGGGACTCGCTAATACCATACAATCCAAAGCTGTAAAAATGGTGCCAACATCTTCTATTCTTGGCAGTATTGTTATTTGATCCCCACAGATATTCTTTACTTCCTCGACAAATAGATCGCGTTGATAACCAGTACCCGCATAAACAGCATGAAACCCTTCACCCAATTCGGCGACTGCTTTAGCTGCAGATAGTGGATTCTTGTCTTTTCCAAATCTACCTACGTGTCCAACGGTCTTTACTCCTTCCGGAATACCCCAATCTTGTCGGACTTCATCACGGCTTCTACTTGGAGCACAACGTGAAAAGTCCACACCATTGTGTATCACCTTAACACGGTCCTGGACGGCTTCAGGAAAACATTTTAGGCCTCCCTCTGAGACACTAACCATATGGTGTCTTGTCCCATGCGCAAGGCTTATGGCCAAACTATTTCTGGTCCATTCACACTCACCATGAGCTACAATCAGCATGGGCTTTGAATTCCAATCCGCTGATTCTATCTCTGGATTTGTCTTAATGTATCCCCAAAATTTTACGATGTCTGACCGATTAATAATTGTTTGACATGCATTTGGAACTATTGTAACCAGCCCCTTGAATTTCGGATTATCCTTAGTGCAATAAATTGGACAGTGCTTAAGGATGAGGCGCGCGGTATCAATATCAAATAAGGCTGCGTGTCCGATAGCAATTCCAGACCATTCGATATCATGGTCGACTTGGGAGTTCATCATCGAAAGATGACCGCGATTGACTCCTCCCATGGCACAGTTTGGCATACAAATACCTAACCGAATTTTTTTCATTTATAATGTACCCAGATTCTGGTCTCGGGAAGTAAACTAAAGTTTTCTTTAAACACAGTATTTACGGCTGTAATCACCCCCATATTATTGGGAAAATAATCATGCCCTAAGATACGCCCTCCAGGATTAACCAGCGAAAGCCATCCTACTATATCTGCCTCACACTCTGCACGATTGTGGCTACCATCGATAAAGCAAGAGTCAAACGTGAATTCATTTTGTTGAGCTTTACGAATTGCGCTAATTGACGTCATTTCCCACCACTCCACCTTTGTATCAAAATTTCGATGAATGGCGTGTATTGTGGAGTTGAGCACTTCTCTATTCCACTCTGCATCCGGTACCAGTTCGGATTGCACTGAAAATTGATTTGTCGACAAAGGGTCAATAGCAATGATTTTGCCACCATTCATAGCAGCGGCAGCTACATACAATGATTTTCCACAAAACGTGCCGATTTCAGCATGGAGTTTGCTAAGTCTTATTTGACGGAAGAGAGCACCAACCTCGCGCGGCCATAACCAACCCGGTATGTTTGATACTGCTTTAACCGTCTTACTGATTTCCATTTGTATCTCTTCATCTGTCATGGTTGACTCGCATAGTCGAAAAGCTTGAAATCTAATTCGCAGCGAGATTGGATAAACTGAATCGAATCAGGGGTCCATTGAATTCTTGCGTCAAAACGATCGCAGGCTGCTGAGTTTTCATGTGGTAAAGTGGTATGATTCGGTACTTGTAAGATCTCACAAATTTGGGGCCAGTGATCGTGGATTGATTCAAAGGCAAACGTTTTCACATCCAGATTACGGAATGTTTCCCACTCCATGCACCAATGGGCATAAAACCCTTTTCGCAAATATTTGAAATTCTTTAGTACAAATTCTTCAAAAGTCTGTTCGAGTGAAGTCAACCACACCTGCTTAGCAGCAGGTCGCATCCATTCGTGATGACCTTGAGTTAGTTCATTTCCCAACTTAATCGCAAGCCTATAAGTACTCTCGACGATTCTCCATGGACTTCTCATAACACAAAACTTCTGTATTTGATCAAAGTCCTGGATTGTGTCTTTCAGAAAATGGGCGTGTGAGTGTCTACAAAACGGCCCAAAATCAACACCAAGTACAACGTTTAAATCAGGATGATTCGAATCCAAAACAGCTTTTGAAATTGACATACCCGAAGTACGAGGGATGTGGATAAACAAAGCTCTTCTTTCGAAATAAATCATTGATATGCTCTTTTGCTCGTCGGACAAATCACTGGTGATCTTGAGTATTCGGCTATTTTTCTCGCTTGGTGATCATCCGACTCAATAAATACTGGCGGACTAATTTTGAAATTGTTGCTGGAAACCCAACTTGAATAGTGCTCCGCTTTGTACCTGGCGATATTATCTCGGTTTCTCTCTTGTAACGTGGGAGCAGAGTGCATTACGAGTTTGTTATATCGCACTCCCCAACGCTTAAGCCATGTAATAGTCTGGGGTCTATATTTTTCTATTCGAGCAGTGATGATCAAAGGCACGCTTGTTTTTTTGGGTAAGTATTTCGGTACTGCGTTTTCAAGAAAATTGAGGTAGCGCTCTCCATCATCGTCTTCGATAGGCCGACAGTCGTTACATAAAATACCATCAAAGTCCAGAGCGATGCTCGGCGACATAACAGAATTAAACAAATTCCATTCCAAGAAATGTGGCCAAGGTAGATCAACTGCCCACAAGTCAGGTTTTGATAACGCAGCAGGATTTGTATAAACGGATGCATGGATGTGTTTCATCCCACTGTTTTTCAGAATACCTTTTGCCAGACTCAGGCTTCGTCCTGTCATGGTCGTATCGTCAATAACCAGATTAATGCCCGGTCCCTGAGGTTGTTGGTGAAGTCTCCAACCATTCCCAGCTGGAATCAAATCATTCTTCGATTGTCTCAAGATATACAAAGGCACGTGTAGCATCATCGCAATCATAGACGCTGGATGAACGCCGCTCCGGGCTACACCAGTGACTGAGGTGATATTATCGGGCAAAAGAGGAATTAATTTCAGCGTATCCCTAGCAAATTCCTCCACCGAAACAAACTTGATTTTTGGCTGATAGAACTCACATCCCTGACAAGCTTTTATAGCTCTTTTAGCATCCTTGTCTTTAATTTTATTTAACTTACTTTTTAGGGGCACACACCTTTTAATTTCAGGAACTTTACATTCATAAACATCAATTTTGCTGGAAGCACCACAGGTACAGGGTTCCGAATGAATCACATTTCCGCAATGAGTACAGTCTGTTTTGAATGAGTTTACCCAACGCCGTTCCTGTTTATGTTTTCGGGGCTTTAATTTTGTTACACTTTTTGCCTCTGAAGGTAAGAAGGATGAGATTAGCTCTACGGGCTCTGGCGGTGCGGTCGCACTATGGCCGCCTTGTTCCCATGCATTCCAAAACCGATGACCATTTTTGGTTACTAACATGCAATGTTCATGTTTAGTTTTGGTTTTGAGCATGCAATGACGCTTACATTCAAACGGGTATTTGTCAGGCCTGCATTGACAATATTCATTATTATTTTGTACTGACTCCTCAATCATTCGGTCACCTCCATTGCGATAGTTGTCACTTCATTGGGTTGTGCGGCATAAGTAGCGTCGAATGGGTCACAATCACAAGTCGTGCTCCAGGAGCCTCCCCCTTCGCTCCAAGATGTAATCGCATCTAGAATCGGGTTTGTACAACTAGCTGGTGGAAACGGAATATGATTGTTGTATGCATCGATAACAACAAAACCTACCTGAATAGACCACCCACACCATCCCAGTCCACTGTCTTCACCAGGCTGAAATATAAAAGTATAAATCCCTCTTAATGGCTCTCCCTCATTACTGAAGCAGTGAATTATCACTCGTCCTTCCCAATAGCAGAGTTCTCTATGCCTTATCAATGAAAGTGACCCAGAATCTGAATTTTGACCATCATCACCAGCCCAATCTAATGTAAGTATCTCTGGAACCACATATCCTCGGCCATCAGGCGAATCGGGATCACATTCGCAAATACATATCAACTCGTCTGGACAGAGGCCACATTTCCAGCATTCGAACTCAAAATAATCTCCTTCAGTTTCATCGACCCAGATTTTTGTGTAGGGGATATCTGGACATTCATTTAATTCCACAATAGTTTCTTTTGTTGTCTCAACTCCCATTGAATCTACATATGGTGTTGTGACTAACAATTCACATTCTTCAGTATATACATTCTTCTGTAACACGATTGATATTGTTCGTCCCTGTTGATCAGGGTCTGCTTCAGAGCACCGAGTTACTTCGAACTCCCAAGTGTCGCCATCTATTGCAATTTTCCCTCCATCTTCGCAAGTATTGTGCCCCCGATATGTGATGCATAAATCTTGACAAAGACATTCACAGCCGATACAGCCTCCTTCGTAAGCCGTTTCCGTAATCTCTTCTGGAAATATTCGATCTGTACAAACTGTTTTGATGACAAACGAAGTACAATTCGTATCGCCACAACCGCTGACATCGACCTCCCATTCGTGTTCAATACCACCAACCAATACACCATCTTGATCTATTGAGCCGATACAGCTCTCGGTGGATGCCGGAATTGGTTTACAACTCACAAGATTATCACATTCACCATCAAATGATTCATTGTAAGAACTAGTTAGACAGTTGCTGATCAAGCAAATCACGCAGGTCTCAGAATCTTTGCAATATTTAATGACAAACTCTAAGTCAATCAGAAGTTCACCGCACCCGATTTCTCCCTTGTAAGACTTTGTTGTTTGATTGTATTCGAGGTATGTAAAGGCAGGTTCTTCACAACTGCAATCCGCGTATCCGCCATCTTCACATCCCCCTTCAAGAGTTACACAAATTGCGTGACAGGTATGAGTGCAACAGCATTGAACCATGCCATCTAATTTTTCACCACACTTCTCACATCCGTCACAACTCGGATTTCTCTTTACCATGTCTAGCTACCTTTAGTTATGTGAAAAAGACCTTGATGCCAGCTGTTTGAAGATACTGTACACGCACCAGATAAACGCCAAATACAACAAATCAGAAGTTGACCAAAGAACGTATCACACTTGGTTGATTCCAGTAGACTTAAGCATCCATATTCAATAAATACTGTTCAATAGAATCATGACCATCAATATAAAATATAATTTTGTATATATTTAATGTTTTCATGTTACAGTGTATTTAGTACATTATTTGACATTCAATAAAATGTACACATTCGACACGAAATTTAACACATCAAAATCACAAAAAAATAACATGCTGTGTAGTCGTACGAGCAGTAGTGATCATATCCGGCTTGCTAAGACAGGAATCTTCGTGACTTGAACTAGAATTTCTCGTCCCGAATCGTTTAATGCCACATCAATTAACTACTGATTTTGTTTTGAGCGAAACCAAACATTCCTCTAAGTCAATGACAAGAATTTCTGTAAGGAGACGATACATTGGAATATTCGTCATCATGTGGAGTCCCGTTTCCCGTTCTCAATCCTCCTGAATTCGGAATGGCAACTCGCTTGCCGCAGACATGTGGCCCTGAGTTAGTAGTCAGTATGTTGCCTTTCGATCCGAGCTCCCAATTTCCCCGAGTGCTAACCGCCAATGCAGGCTCAAAACAATCGACATCTCTCTCAACTGAACCTGCTGCGGTATGCGAAAATGGGTGCCTCATAGGAGGAGGCTACCAGGCCGCTCATGTATTTTCAGAATACACAAACGAAGGCTTAAACCTGGCAGCCAATGAGATTGCCCTGGTCATGGCAAAGCTTGCTTTTCCCATCCCAGGCCTTTGGACGGGGCCTGCCTATATTCATATGCCCTCGGGAAATGTGGTTTATCAAATTGCCACACCTGAATGCGGGCCTCTCGATGCCATTCCCGTGTTTACATACAATTCGTTGGCTGCATGCGGTGAATCAGGTTTTGGGCATGGAGTCTCAAGCCTGTTTAACCCAACCGTAGAACAGATGAGTGGTTCACAGGCTAATATCATCACGGGGACTGGAAAGTATCTGGTTTATACCAATGTCGTCGCCAATTCGTGGTCCACAGCCCCTAACGCCACCAGAAATGGGCTCAAAAAAAATAGCGATAAGACCTGGGTAGAACAGCAACCTGACGGATTAGAATGGCACTACAAAATAAATGGAAGCTTAAACAAAATCGTTAGTCCGGCGGGCGATATCTGGACCATGGCCTATGATGGTGAGCTCGTTTCGGGCATTGTTTCCCCAATCGGGCGTCGAACAACTATTGTGTACTCAGGAGGCAATCTGTCTTCAGTGCAGGATCCTGCTGGGCGGGAAACTGCTTTTGAGATCAATGGCGGTACGCAGCTTTCAAAGGTCACTTATCCTGATGGGAGTGTTATCAATCTCGGTTATGATGGCGACAACTTATTAACTTCGCTTACCGATCCCGATAACAATACCACGCAATATTCATATGACTGTCTTCACCGCGTCGAATCTTTGACCACTCCAGAGGGAAATCGCTACACCTATACTTATTCAGATGAAACAAACCAGTACAGTCCGAGCAGTAAATGGATAAAGGTGACTGATCCAGCCAACCATGTCACGACTGTTCTCCACGATGGGAGTCTTGTGAATTCTGTCATCGATCCACTTGGAAATAGAACGACATATACCTGGGATGGCACTCAGGACGCTCGAGTGAAAACTATCACTGATGCCAATGGAAATACAACCACGTTAGGTTATACAACTCAGGCGAATGGAACCAAAGCGCTCACATCCATCGCCAAACCAGGTGTAGGTACTTTTAATTTTGCTTATGATGGCAACAACCGTTGTTACTCCGTTCAGGACTATGATGGAAATTCTACCTCGCTGGATTGGGACGGCAGCGGAAATCGTGTCAGCATTGTAGACGCAGAATCGAGACGTTCGACAGCGATCTACAATTCTCATGGTCAGATCAGGGCTACCATCGATTCCTTTCTAAATCGAACAACGACCACATACGACTCTTCTGGAAATGCAACCGGACTGACGAACCAGTTAAACTTCACAACAGACTTGACCTATAACTCTGCCGGTGATGCCACCCAGGTTGAAAACCCTCTTTCAGAAATCACGGGCTACACTCGTACCGACTTGGGGCGAATCTCGCGTGTTACAAATCCACTCTCTTTCAAGACGACTTACACATACTCAGATAACGGTTATCTGGAATCGGTTCTGAACGCAGAAGGGGGGACAACCAGTTTCGATTATAATTCAGACAGTCAACTCACTACTGAAACAAACCCACTCAGTTATTCCACCAATTTCAGCTATGATTCCAGAATGAACCTCCGTTCGTCAAAGAATGCTGAAAATGAAACGACAACTCATCTCTACGATGCCGTCAATCAACGAATTGCATCCATCAATCCGCTCACTCTCAGGACGACTTTCAGCTACGACCCGGTCGGGAACAACATTTTTATCACAAATCCATTAAATGAAGTAACGCAGAATGTGTTTGACGCCGCCAATCGCATTTCTGCGACCATAGATCCACTCACACACCAGACCAGTTGGACCTACAACGGTGCAAACCAGATCAAAACCGAAACCAATGCCGAAAGTGAAACCACGACCAATAATTATGATGGGATCTACCGGCTGACTAAAGTGACAAACCCGCTTGGTTTTGCCATCGATACGACATACGAAACAACGTATCCCAATGTCATTGTCACTAACGCGGAGAATGAGTCCACTACGACGATCTACGACAAAGCTCAACGTGCAGTTGCCGTAGTCAATCCACTGGGACTACGAACAACCACCAGCTACGACCCTGTTGGACGTCCAACCTCTGTCAAAGATCCTCTCAATCAAATCACGACGACTGTATACGATGACGCAGGTCGGGCTATTTCCGTCGTTGATCCGCTCGCAAATCGAACTACAAATTCTTACGACAACATTAATCGCCTGACTGCTGTTCTCAACGCTGAACTAGAGATCAACACGACAGTCTATGATGCCGTCGGTAACGTGACATCGTCCATCAATCCGCTTGGTAACGCCACTCAGTTCACATTCGACAAAGTCAATCGCCAGCTCACCCAGACAAACCCCGAAAACGAAACGGTGACGACGACCTACGACGATGCAGGTAGAACAATCGCATCCACAAATCCTCTGGGTAACACAACCTGGTTCGCCTATGACGGTGCCGACCGGCAGATCGCCGTTACTAACCCAATGTCAGAGCGGACGACATCGGTTTACGATGCAGCAGGGCGTTCAATATCCACTGTTAATCCCTTGGGAATTCACACTTCTTTTGTTTACGACGACGCCAATCGACAAATCGCCATCATTAACCCACTGACAAATCGGGATACAACTGCTTACGATGCCGCGGGCCGTAAAGTTGCTATGGAGAATGGAGAATCCGAACGTACCACCTATGTATATGACAAAGCCGATCGACAGATCGCCCTCGTAAATCCGCTATTGCAACGCGACACCATGGTGTATGACGACGCGGGTCGCAAAATCGCCTCTGGAAATGGGCTGGGGAATCGGACCACATTTGTTTTTGATGACGCCAATCGTCAGATTGCATCCATCAATCCACTTCTTAATCGAAACACCTCTGTGTACGATGCCGGTGGCCGGACCATTGCCACTTTGGATGGTATGGCGCAGCGCACCACATTCTCGTATGATAACGTTAACCGACAGACAGCCGTGCGGAACGCAGTCAACAACGTCTCTTCAACGGTCTACGACGCAAATGGCCGGACGATTGCGACTGTCGATGGGCTGGGAAATCGGACCTCACTCAGTTACGACAAAGCCGATCGTCAGATTCGAACTACCAATCCATTAGGACTGATTAATACCTCTGTTTACGACGCTGCTGGTAGAACCATAGCCACGATCGACGGTCTCAATAAACAGACCACGTATGAATACGACGATGCCGATCGACAAATCACAGTGACGAATCCCATGTCACAGACTAATACGACGGTCTATAACGCAGCCGGTCGCATCATTGAGACGATCGATGCAATCGGCAGAGTCACAACGAAGGTCTACGATTTAGCTGGACAACAGACTACAGTAGTTAACCCCAAAGGCGAGCGAAACACGACTGTTTATGATAAAGCGGGGCGTACAGAAGCCACCATTCTCCCCGAGGGGCAACAAACATCCTATGCGTTTGATAAGGCTGGACGCCAGGTGGCGGATATTGATGCGCGCGGCTTCATTGCTACAACAGTTTATGATGATGCAGGTCGTGTGACTGCAGAAATCGATCGCTCCAATAAAACAACCGAATTTGTCTACGACGTTGCGGATCAACTCCGTGCGACCAAAGATTCCTTAAATGGGATCAGCACCACTGTCTATGATGCCGCCGGGCGTGCCTGGTACGAAGGAAATGCACTCGACAACATCACTACCTATGTCTATGACCCAGCTGGGCAGAAAATCGCCACGAAAAATGCGCTCGATGGAATTTCAACGACGGTCTATGACGCAGCAGGTCGTGAATGGTACTTTGGAAATGCACTCAACAACATTACCACACTCTCATATGATGGAGCCAATCAGGTTCGATCCCGCAAAAATCCACTGGGTGAAATTCAGACCATGGTCTACGACAACGCCGGACGACTCTGGTTCCAAGGCAACGCCCTCAATAATATCACCACGTTTGGATACGACCCCGCTGACAGGCAGACAGCCGTAATGAATCCCCTTGTGGAAATTACGACCACGGTCTACGATGCCGCCGGTCAGGTAACAGGCACCATTTCTCCCATGCTGGAACGAACCACAAACACCTTCGATCTGGCTGGTCGTCAAGTCGCCGAAACAAATCCGCGCGGATTTATCACAACTACTGTTTACGATGCCAATGGCTGGGTCGCTGCAACGATCGACGCCCTCACTAATCGCACCAGCTTCGCTTACGACAACGTGGGACAGGAAATTGCGGTTCAGGATGCGCTCGGTAATATCATTACCACAATATATAGTGCACAACGACAGCCGCTCGTCACCATTAATCCACTCGGTTTGCGCACAACCATTACCTATGATGCCCTGGGGCGAAAATTAACTGAAACGAATCCCCTGGGAGAGATCACCACTACGATCTACGACGCAGTGAGTAATGTGTTGGCAACCATCAATCCGTTGGGAAATCGGACTTCATTCAGCTACGACGTCATCAATCAGCAAATCAGCCAGGAAGATGCCGAAGGGCACACCAGCGAAACGATCTACGACCTGGCCGGCAACGTGATTACCTCAGTCAATGCCAATGATGACCGCACATCCTTTGTCTATAATGCAGCTAACTACAAAATGGCACAAATCGATGCCAACGATCATCGCACGACATATGGATACGATCCCGATGGGCTGTTGACATCCATTGAAAACCCACTCGGTGAAATCACATCCATGTCGTACGATATCGCCAGCCGGAAAAAGGCTCAGGTCGATCCCCTGGGACGAATCACCAGCTATACCTATAATTCTAATGGCCAGGAGATCGGCAGGCAGTATAGTGACAGCACGCGCGTGACGATGTCCTACGATGCGAACGGCAACCGGATTCAGTTACAGGACACAACTGGTGACACAAATTTTGCTTATGATGCTCTCGATCGCACGGAGTCGGTCACAAATCCCGACAGTCAGACCGTCACTTACAACTACGACGCTGTCAGCAATCGCACCTTAATGGTCGATCCCGATGCCGGGCAGTTTACCTACAGTTACGATAATCTCTATCGAGTCAAAACCATTCAGAATCCGGAAGGCGATTCCACCAGTTTTGTCTATGATGACGCCAATCGGCCAATCACGAAGAATCTGGCGAACGGAACTCGGACTTCGATAACCTACGATGCTGCCGGGCAAGTAACGAACCTGTTCCATCTCAAGTCCGATAACAGCGTTTTCTCGGCGTTCACTTATACCTATGATAAAACCGGCAATCGAACACAAGTGGTCGAAGACACGGGTGACCGAGTGACCTGGACCTACGATGATACGTACCAGCTCACCCGAGAACATCGCAGCGGCACCGATGCCTATAATGTCACCTACACCTACGATCCTGTCGGTAATCGACTGACTTCGGACGATGGAAGCACCATTACCACCTACGTCTACGATGAAGCCAACCGAACCAAAACTACCGACGATGGTACCGTGGTGACCACCTATTCGTTCGACGCCGCGGGCAATCAGCGTACGGTGGAAGATACAAACGGCGTGATCACTTATACCTGGGACATTAATAACCAGAATACGGGGGTCGAAAAACCGAACGGGGATCTATTCACATTCACCTATAACGGCGACATGGTTCGCGTGCAGTCCGAAGATCCCAACGGGACAACGAAATTTGTCTACGACCAGCAAAACGTGTTGCTTGAATCCGATGATCTGGACACCACCCAGGTTGTCTACACTCTCAATCCCAAAGAGTTCGGCAATTTGATCAGCCGCTACGATACTGTAGCTGCAGATTCAGATATCTATCATTATGACGCTTTGGGCAGCACAGTGGCGTTAACCGATTCATCTGAAGTGGAAATCGACGCCTACGTCTATTACGCCTTCGGCAAAATCAAATCATCCAGCGGCACAACCGACCAACCCTTCCAGTGGGTAGGTGAAACCGGCTACTATGCCGAATCCGAACTGGATCGCTACCACATTCGTCGTCGCAATTTTGATCCTAGTTCTGGACGATTTCTTTCTGAAGATCCGATGCGTGATGATGAAGAGGATTTGTACTGTTATGTGGGGAACAATGCAATTAACAATAGCGATCCGAGTGGGTTGGAACAGCGGAAGAGGACTTGGAATGAAAATTGGGATCCCATTGATAAGCTGAATTTACAAAGTAGTAATTCTCTCAATAATTATGCTGACTCTAAAAACCAAATAAAGGATCCATTACTTTACGATTACACAGATGAAAAATATAGGAAGGTTGGCATCTCCCCTACTGCCGCTCAAGATCAAGCTCATATACTTCCAGAGATTCCAATACCTCAAATTGAGCTCAAGAGTCATATAGCTTGGCCTTTGGAGTCGGATGCAAGTTGGAATATTAACGACACACTACATGCTTGGTCTTTTGGTATTTGGCCTAATAGTGCTGAAATTAAGGAGCATTACCCTCCACCAGAAAAACATACCTACGATCCTGAGACAGGCTTGTGGACAGGCTCAAATGAAATCTATCTAAATGCTGTCCCTAACCCCGAATTGATTGATACCGCAATAGAAGAAATGTTATCGCTTCCTGGTAGAGAAGAACCTTTATTATACTATCGAGCATATCAGCAAGTTGTGCACGGTCCAGAGGCTGACCCCCGAAATTACAATGATAGAGGGATTTACATTGGTCCTAAGGGTGGTACGCTCCCTGTTCCTTTTGTTCCAGGAGTAAGCAATAGTTATAAAAACTTTTTAAAGAGGAATGCCAATGGAACTTCACAAGGAAAAATTGATACTCTCAAACCGTATTTGAAAGCAAAAAAAACAGGATCGAAATTCAAACTAAACACAAAAGAAGCACAATCATTTACGATTGGAACTAAAACTTTTTCAGTATCTAAGGACGTCATAGAGAATGGTAGACGATTAGCTGGTCAGGGTAGTCCCAAAAATTTGGATGTAGGGGTAGAAGAAGTCATTCGTGAAATTGAAAAGGAATTGCCAGGATTTACAACTGAAATTCAGCTTGTTATTCGAAAAGCGCCAGGAAAAGATTTAACCGATCTCGATATTGTTACAAAGAAGGCAATCATTCAAGTATCAACTGGGACGAATAGCATTGGAAGATCTATTGCAAACGTGGAAAATGCAATCAAAAACACTGAATTTGCCGGTCGAAAAGTGATCGGAGTTGTGCGAGAGGGCACAGAATCACGACTTCTAAGGCGGCCCCAAACTGACTCTAGATTTGTAACTGATGACATCAGTGAGTTCATTGATTTTCTGAAGGATTTATAAGAATGAGATCACTCTACATAATTACAGACTCAAGCGTAACCTTGGAATATCTTTTCGAGAGAATAAAAGACGTACCTGATAATTATAATATCGTATTCGAGGACCAAATTATCGCCATAGAAATAGTATCCCCATATGGCAAATACGAATTTATTAAGATTGAACAAGAGACATTTGAAGCATTGCTAGACGAGTGGTATGAAGATAACAAAATATTTGATTTGCTATTACATAATCCAAAGTTTAACGGAAGGTCAAACGCTTTTTACATAAAATTTAGCCGCACATTTCCTGATAGTGAGTTACTGAAGTATTTGATTCAATGCTTAATCTTATGTCATGACTTAGATTTTATCATTTATGACTGCCTGGACAGTCTGTATACTCCTTCAGAATTCCACAAACTGTTAAATCCATAGTAAATTAGCAGGTAATTATTATGATAGTTTCTTCTGATATCTATTTTTCACAGCTTATTCAGGATTACCCTGCCCTGCTTGAACCGTGCGGAAGGCAAGAATTATTGTCATCTTATTCATTTCTATAGGAGAATCGATGAGAGACCTGTCTTGATACTTCAGCTAAATACTTTAGGAAGGGCTGAGAGTACTTCAATAAATGATGAACCGCAGCAAGATTAGTGACACCTATAATAGCTCTAACATGTCCCAACTGTAAGGAAAAAACTATGTCCTGTGCTGGGACTGATCGATTTGATCGAGCTTGATTAGGCCGTATCGCTAAGTGATTTACCACAGCCGATGAGTTCCCTCATAAATGTCTGGCTTTAAAGTTAGATCTGAATATTCGTAGCGAGCATGTGATTGATATTTTTATCGAACTGTTTTCTTCCCATCGAGTACTGCAATGCATCCGGGGTGATAACGGTCCGGAAATTATCTCCCTAGTAGCTGGAAGCTGCCTGTGTCAACTGCAAATTAATTCTTTGAATATTGAACAGGGCGTTCCCTGGTTAAATGGTTTTACGGAATCTTTCCACCGTAGATTCTGTATTGTGTTTATGTCTGTCGAAATGTTTGTGAATCTGTTACGACACACAAGCTCATTGGCGCCAAGAAGGGAAAATGTCAACGGGCAACGCCTTGGCAGCTTTCAGGGATCTGTTGTCCCGTTAATAGTTACGAAACCGCCTAAACTGACACTCATAAGTCCTAGTTCAAGTTATTGAGGCAGGCCAATCCACCACTCATGCAAGCAAGTAGATTTACTGATCCCCATGGTTTGTTGCATAGAAGTGATATTGATATTCACTCTCGCATCCGTATCACTTAGACAATATGCTCGAGTGTGGAAATGTGAGAGTCAATTAATTCAAGTAGAAGATAGGAAAACGGCTATATCGAATTACTCAAATGGAAAACTGATAGAAGTATTTCTCGATCGCGTAAACTCCGAGATGTAATTGGAAACAAAGTTCTAATTGAGCGTCGGGAGAAAAGATTACGATTCCGTCAGACCCAAGAATCTATTGAGATACATATTCTAGGTGCTGAGTGTGAGGCCGTCTTATTTATCTGAAAGTGCACTACTCCAAGGAGACATAATCGTCAATAGACGATGTCCTATACGCAACAAAACCTTGGGGTTTAGATCCCACTAAATGGGGTACAGAATAGCTTCATTTCCGTTCATAGACAATTAAATTAGCATGAGAATGGCGTCTCCAGTATCTGCGATACTAAACCAAAACACAAGGGTAGACATAACCATTAACGACTCCGGTCAAACCATATACTAACAGTACGATTTTAGTCGATGACTACGAAAATCATATGATATCGGAGAAAGTAGAAGTGTGTCTCAAGGAAGTTCGATTATGAATGAGCCAGAAGTAACCACCAGGCCATCGATCAACAGTGCTTTTGAGTTCCTTTCCGAATTGATGCCAGCAAAGAATATCACAACACGAATTCAGCAAGCTGGCATTGAGAAATCCTATTTTGTTTCAAGAGAACGCCAAGATAAATTTCTAAACGAAACACTATTTCAAAGAGTAGCCAGGGTCCTGCACCGTAAGCTGGATCGACATTTGATTATTACAGGGCAGACAGGAATTGGTAAGACGGCAACCGTACATGAGTTAGCATGGCTAGCCTCGCATAACGAATTCCCGTTTCTCTCACAGAGAACATTCTTGTGGTTTGACTGTTCCGCTGTCGGTCCAGAGGATAGTCGAGGATGTCTTGAGTCTTTGATGGCAGTAGCTCAAGAACAATCAGATACTGTTCTCTGCATTCAAGGTTTTAGCACCCTGTTTCACAGGCCTAATGGAGGCAGCAACAAGCCATTGATCAAAGCCGCTGCACGGCGTCCTGAAATTCAATTCATCGGCTTGATGCAGCCTTGGGAATACAACGATTTGATTGGTGGCGATTCTCACATTAGAGAGTTTTTTAACCAGATCGAACTGTCAGAACCAGATGAGTCAACGACTCTGGAAATCACAGAGCAAGAAGCAACGCGTCTATCTCAGTTCTATGGTTTAAAAATCGCTCCGTCCGCGATTCAGCGTGCCGTCAACTTGAGTAGTAGTTATCTCTTTCAGGAATCGCAGCCGGGAAAATCGATTAAAATACTCAAAAGAGCTTGTGAAGACGCTCAGTTTGAACACTCACAACTTGGAAAATGCGTAGATGAGATCACACCCTCACGGATCGATTCAGCACTTTCGGAATATACAGGCATCCCACAAGAAACCATCTCGGGGACATCCGAAGATGTTGATTATTTAACTGCATTATCCTCGTTGGTCGTAGGGCAGAATGGTCCTGTAACTGATATTGCCAGTGAATTACAAATGGTCAAAGCTGGGCTTACCGATCCCGGTAAACCGGCGGGCGTTTATTTATTTGCTGGTATGACAGGGGTTGGCAAAACTGAATTAGCCAGACGTGTCGCAGAGTTTTATTCCGGAACCCGTCGGCTGAATACCTATACGATGGGAAATTTTAGTGAGTCTCACAGTGTATCTGGCATCATCGGAGTACCCCCAGGATATGTTGGCCATGAGTCTGGCGGACGGTTAATCAATGAGCTTAACTCCGATCCCTATGCTGTCTTTTTACTGGATGAAGCAGAAAAGGCACATCCTAATGTCTGGAAACCTTTCCTGAATCTATTTGACGAAGGTTGGATTGTCGACCAAAGAGGAGTAAAAGCCTATGCTGATCGAGCAATATTTATCCTGACAACTAATGCTGGCAGTGATGCCATCTCGCAAATGGTCCGTTCCAATAAATCGATGGATGAGATTGAAGAAAGAGTGAAGCAAACACTTTCACGTGTGCGGCAGGAACGATCAAGTCAACCAGTCTTTACTCCTCAATTCCTGGCGCGAATTCAAAGAACAGTGGTATTTGCCCCTCTCGATGAAGAGGCAATGTTGAGAATAACTCGTCTCATTTTAAAGCGAGTCGCTACAACCTGGTTGGATCGCAGAGATAAAAATATTACTGTTTCTGAAAGTCTGATTTCTGCAATTGCGCAAGAAGCATATCGTAGAAATGATAAATCCGGCGGAAAAGAAGGAGGTCGTATCATCCGTAAATTGATCTCCGAGCTCATTGAACGCCGAATTCAGGAAGAAACATTGAAAGACAAACAAAGATATCATTCTACAAGTTCGATTAATTTGGGATTGTCACAATCATTCCATTCAGGAAACGAAAGCGACTTGGATCGAGATCCCGTATCAATTTCGCGTGACATGGTAACCATTACTTGGAGCTAAAGAAAAGTCCTCAGTTGATAGTGATTGAATTCCTGAATTCTGATAAATACCTTTGAGAAACAATAACCCCCGCACTCTGATAACATGAATGATGGCGACTAAACAACTGCATTGCTCCGTAGGCTAAATTACTTGTGAGATTAGTGCTCACTGGATGATTGACTGTGTTTTAATTGGATGGGTTTATAACCAAACTATATCGTGTTCGTCGAACACCTGCTGTCAGCGCAGATCTCTACGACTAGTAACACAGATTTCAAATTGTTTCTAATCAGATTTTTTTTGTCATAGTTGCCTATATCTTGAGCTCAGACAGGCGCTGAGGCCTTAGATCATCCGTCATATCCTCACAGGCCGTCGATCATTTGAAACCCAGCACATCGATCGAAACGGATAGTGTTTAAAGTTTCGATGAATCAATGCTTTTTTATCGAGCAATTCTCGTCTGGATTAGAAACTGACGCGAGCCAGTTTGTGGGGTTTGATAATGGCGAAAATATTTCAATCTGGGTTTTCCTGGAACTGTGGCTTGCCAGAGAAGGATAACGGATGCGATGTTCCGGGCGAAGTCATGATTGATACGCGTCTCGGTAATCGTTGTGGCAATAAGAATTCCCTTTGTCACCTGCCAGTGGAAGCCCAATCGTCGGTACCATGTCGAGGATATTTAAGCAAGTTTATGGTATGGAATCAGAAGCTAGTCCATCGCTTCTTTTGTGAAGAAGAACTGCAGCTCCGGATCAAACTATGAGCAGGTTTCTCTTTTTCGTTAACACAAGATTCTCAAGAAAAGTCTGGATTCACTTGTTCCATGGTGAAGCTGTTAATAATAGTTTGCCACGAAATCCGGGACGGGGGGGATTATTAACTCCTTTTCTGAAACCTATCGGAATCTGTAGGAACCTTCGACCTTTATTGTCAGCTTGTGTCAGGTCTCCCATCCGATTGGCTTTTCCAACTCCTGCTTGGCTTGAAAGACCATAACGCACCGTCGTTTTATCCATGGTTGTGCGAACCTCAAAAGTAATCGTTTCAGAAAATAACCGCTCTCCTTCATAATAGTCATCGAACCAAAACCGGTTATCTACTTGATAAGCGGGAACCTCAATGCTGATGTGAATAATGAATCCGAGAGCGGTGTCCTGCGAATCTTGTGATTTACCAGCTTTGTGCAGGTAACCGCTGAATAGGTAAGTTGATTCATCCTGATGTGCCATCTCCTCCAATGGTTTGCGTATTGCCGATTCTTGAATGACTCGCCTCTCATTGAGGAAATATCCAGCTCCGCGAACCTTAGCAGTCACATCAATATTGTAATTTGCCTCGACGTCTTTACCTGCGTCTCTTTGCTCTTGTACATTGGGCGGAAGCATTATTTCGTCGACAGACAACCGAAGATCCACTCGTACCTGCCCAAATAAAAATCGGCGCAGATTTTGGTATCCTTCCTCGGAATTGACGATCCCATAGGGGCCACTATGACTTCGGTGAGCGAATGCGCGCGGTGCCCTTGAGACTACCGCATTTTTCATCATGACTAAACCATCACTCATTGGGCCAGTCCCCTTCTTAGAAAGCTTGTAAAACGCGTCATAATCACGGTAATTTGTGCCAACAAAACAAAAGAAGCGTTCTTCTGGAAAAGCACCATCTAGTGAGGAAACAGGAGTCCTCTCGTCGTTAATTCTTAAATAATCCCGCATATAATCACGATTAAAATTCTTGACATGAAACGGGTCTAATGGCCCCATGTCGAGAGCATTGAACCCAAAAATGTCGATCCCATTATGCGGAGTTGCGTAAGTAAAGACCTTATCCACAAGGCTTGGTCCTGGAAGTTCCAACTGTTCATTTTGGTAATGCCGGCAAATGTTTTGTAAGTAACAGCGCGTCAAAAGCCCGCCCATGGAATGGGCAACTAAGTAAACTTTAAAGTTCTTTCTTTCCTCTTTGTCGTTGCCACAAATATGATCTCGAATCTGCAAGATGAATTTTCGTAACTCTACAGCAAACTCTAATATTGTCTTTCGATTTCCGGTTCCCAGATCCTTTGAAACCTCCTCGTAGTACCGAAAGACCCATATTGATTTCGCATCTACTGTTTGACCAATTTCAACCAAATCACCATTCTGATAGGTATCCCGGTAACCTTCATCCTTCATCAGTCTAAGAAGAGGTGATTCAAAGATGAATCGTACTATTTCATTTTCAGAATTCTGACGTATCTTGGTTGAGCCCAGATTAAATCCCATATACGGAGTTGCAACTGTCTCTTCAATTTCAGCCATAGTCGCCGCAAAGCCTCGTACATAAACGATGGGATAATAAGGGGCTTTTATTGCCATTCTACATCTCCTATTTTTGATTGACATTGTATAGATATGTGACGTTGGCATTGGAACGCGGCTGAAGCTTCAAAGAAATCTTCGCTCGTTTTGTTTAACAATTGATATAGAAAATGGACCTTGAACAATCCCGATAATCTCTAATCAGAAAGTCGTGCTATCCGCCCCATTAAATATCAAATGTAATAAAACACTTAAGGCGAAACTGCGTTGAAAAGAGATCACATTTGATAGTGAGTTTGTTTGGCTGAGTTCTCTGTTTCAGGATATGGTTCTTTACCATCATTCACGTTCACCAGCTTTTCAGCACGATTTCCCCCAGCCCACTCTCCCCGATCACATCTCAAGCTTCACTATGGCCGCTTGAATACATATAATCAAACAAATACGTGATATTATGTATAAAATGGGGCAGATCTAAGAGAAGGTATTTGGAGGCGATCAAAGATCACGAATCAATTTTTAGAGGCGTTAATCGCATCGCTGACTAGTGGACAACACGCTAGAGAATTCTAGGTCGGATACCTTAGAGGCGACTTCGGAAGGAACGCCGATGCTAGGATGCATATGACGTTCAAGTTTCAAATAATCATTTTGTATTAGGATAGGGCAAACTTTTTTTCACCTGTCGTTTCAGCTTTTAAGCAGTCTGGTTCATCATTGTTTAATTGTTGCAGACAGTACGAGGCTTCTTTTTAGATCATATTAATTGTCATAATCACGTTCTTGGGAAATCGCGGGAACACGCTCTTCAATATGAATATCAAACTGAATTGGGGTTTCATATTTGTCTCTTTCCATTTAACCCACAAGGTAAGAGTGGGCAATGTGCAAAAACCTGGGGTTTTTGCTTGCGTTCAGTGTTTTATATGTACATTATAATTAACCAGTTGTGCACTTCGAACTCTTTAGGTATTCAGCAAAGTTGCACTTCACGTCCAAATCTAATTCTAGGTGGGTTCACTGAATATATTCTGGAGGTCCTCAATGCGGAATCGTTTATTTCTTATCATCTCATTTCTGGTCATTAACTTTTGTTTGACCAGAGGGCTGTCTGCATCAGAGATCAAAGCAGAAGATATCGTAACAGTCTCGCCATCATCTCCCGTGGTTGGTGAAAAAGTAACAGTCACCCCGAATGGATTTATTGAAGTTGATCCCAAAACATGGAAGGTCGAGCCACCGAATGGTGAATTTGATCCAACAATAACTTCCACAGGAATCACTTTTATTCCCGATAAAAAGGGATCATGGAATATCAGTTTCTCCTGGACGCTAGAAGGAACAAGTGGTCCAGAAGAAATGACAATCCCAGTTACAGTCTCAATAAAGCCTCCTGCAACTGAATCGGACAATCAACAACAGGTTGCCGAAACAACCGAATCTCAGTATCAGGCGCGAGTTAATAAAATGCTCAAGGAAAGCCTGGTCTATTACTTTGATGATAACTATTCAAAAAATGTCATAGCAGTGGCGAATGCGATTGAAGATAAGATTCCTGAGATAATGAAAGCGACTGAAAAGGAACAAGTTTCGGAATTACTGGACAGTATTGAAAAAGAGTACTTGGAAAATGATTTAAAAAATAAAAGTGACGATGTCAGAAATGCCTGGAAAAATTTTTTTAACGCTCTTCGCAGAAGATACGAAATCACATTCAATGTATTAAGAAAGAACAATCTGACGGTTAATGAACTCGCGCCGATTGTCCAAAATTTTGTAAATGCTTTACGAGCTTCTGCAGCGCAAGAGCTGACTAGAATTCAGAATTATGAAGTAAATCGCGCTACCTATTTAAATTATATGAATAAATATTCAAATGCTTCTTCCAAATTCAAAAAGAACCATAAATTCAGGAAGTACCAAAAGCACAAATTTTATTCTTATAAACATTGAGCGATGCCCCTGCGAGAAGGACTTAATGACAGCTGACGCGGTTGAATGAATTTATATTCTTTTTATGAATAGTGGGGATATCAAGATGGCCAAAATTACGACGAAACTGCTTTTGGATGTCAGCAAAGCATTACTTGCTCGCTGGAAAGATAATCGTCTTGAAAATGAAGGGTTATTGCCGGACGAAATTTCTCTGGCGAAAAGTCTGTTGACTTTACTATCACTCGATACAGATGCAGATGAAGACGATTCTTTAACGAAGCTCTTTGAGAACGCAAAAGATGATCTGGACTCTCTACTCGAAAAAATTGAGGATTCGGTAGGTGATTTTCAGAAGAAGATTAGTGAGTTGAAAGTGGATAAAATTCTGGGGACTAAAACAATCAGCGAGTTGCTTTCCTGGATCGGATGCGCTGGAAGACAACCCAAAAATAAAAATCCCTTAGACCCCGGATTCAAGATGACTGACGATAGTGGGAATCCGACAAATGAAATATGGTTCCATTATTTCATTGAAGACGCACCACCGATTTCAAATGCCCATGAACTGATTGAACTCGCATGGGGGGGGTGGAAAAAAGTGGCCTTGATTCGAAGTCGACGAGTCTTAAAAAAAGAACAGGCTAATGTTGTCTTTAAAACCAGAAATTTAACCGGTCCTGTGCTCGGACAGGCGGACCTAGGCCCCGTGGGAACTAGTACAACGGACTACTTGGAAGTGGAAATGGATTCCACCAGAAACTGGACTACAGATTTATTTCTTGGGGCAGTTGCTCATGAAATTGGTCATATTCTGGGGTTGGAACACTCGCCTTCCAAAGGGAACTTGATGAGCGAACGGATAAATCCTGGAATCAAAGGCCCCCTTCCGGATGATGCACTGCGAGCTAGAAATCTCCCCTATTCCGGTCCCCCACCTCAAGATGCCGTAGATACTGTAACTGATGATGAGATCAGAGATTTTATCGAAGATGAACTAAGACGGCTCGGGTTGATTGAATGATTAGATTTCATCAAACGAACCGATTTTCTCAGTTATTGCAGGAGCAGGGGGGACAAGATTCGCTGCGGCATTTTTCATTGCTTTAAAACCACAAGATGTGCACGAATCTGTGCATCCTTGTGTTCCGCATTGAGGACAACACGATTCCTTAGCTGCTTTGGCTGGAATAAACTTTCGATTGATTTTGGCTTGCTCAAAGGTAGGCGCTTCGGCATTGAGCTTAACGTTCATTCTCACCGTTATGGGGATTTCATCGATACCGACGCTCCTGCGCTTGGGAGGCTCGGACTTAACATACTCTTTTAGAGGTGGGATGCAGCAGTTTGAAATTACTTTGTTAGTGCATCCATCTTGAGTATTTTCAGCTGCATTCGCCTGGAGTTTGGCGTGCTCCCTTTTTAATTTTAAGTATCTTCTCTCTCTTTCGTCTTCATATTCGACCCAGGCTTTCTTAGCCTCATCATATTCTTGATCGTACTTGGCCTGCTGTTTTTCAAGTTTCTTAATTTCATCGAAATCAAGAGCGAAATCCACAAACTCAATGCCATTTTGCAGTTTGAAATTGACGTCGGTTTCAGTAGCTTCTTCCAGTCTACCTTGTTCCATCACATAATCTTCGCAGTGCTTGGACTTATGTTTTTCTTCTTTTGCCGTCTTTCGCATTGCCTTAGCAAGTTGCTTAGCTTTTGCTTTTTCTTGCATCCGATCTGCGATTCTCTGGTAGAGATCGGCTGGTGTACCAACAGTTGCACAACCACCAGAAATCGTAAGTAAAATCATCGGTAAGGAGAATAACCTAAGGAATCGAGTCATAGTCCGGAACATCCTTGTGTACAAAACTTGATAACCAATTATTTGGCCTACTTTATAACTTTGTTTATCGAACTATTTGTTGGTCTTGTACAGATAAGTGTACGAATAATTTTTATTCCTTATTGATGAGATCGAAAAAGTATTATTGTATAGGATTTAGGGATTTTGCCATTAAAAACTAAAGCAGGGATTATGCTCAGTAAAAGCTAGTTGATTCCAAAATGGAATTGTGAGTGACTAATACTGGATGGATCAGAAACAGTAGGTAAATTCAACTCTAGAGTAGTGCCCCCTCTGTAACAATGCATTATTACCTTTCGAGGGCTCCGGGGGTTATTACCCAAACTCAATAAGAGGAACTCTCAATCCTCAGTCTCTATTCGAAAGACAATGCTGTAGAGAATACTACTGATCTAGATACTGAATCAGGTAACGTTTCTCTGAAATCAGCATGTGGGAGCTACTTGAATTGAAAACACTTAGGTTCAACTCGAAAGCGAGGATTGTTCATCTTTCAATACACTTAGAGATCGAGCTCTAAGAGATCGTTTTCATCGACAATGAGGAATACCCAGATGGTTTTGGTATAGGGAATTACGAAATAATGTTCTAAAGTGTCCAGCCGTTTCTGACTGTAGTCAAGCCAGTTCAACCCAACTCCGGATCCACTCCCATCCCGATACTTTGAGAAGGAAGGATCTTGCCCTGAGAATCTCCGAAATGCACGCCCCTCTACACTCTCGCCCCTAAGCACCCGATATGCTCCAATGCGTCGAAATGCTTCGCTGACCCAACCAAATTGAATCACGCCATTCCTGACAGCAATAGTTGCGCAGGGAAAATCAGAAAGTTGAGTCCAGCGTACAAGGGTCCCTATTAATGAGACCTGAAAACTCTGTCGAACTTTTTTGATCTCATCAATTGAAGGAAAATTCTTCTTGTTGATGAGGGGGCGGAAGAGGCTTGAAGGCATCAAAAGCCCACTCGCAAAACAGTCCGCCTGTTGTTCTATTAGGGAATCCGAGACAAACTCTGTCCGGGAGCCATGGGCAGTATGTGTTGAAACCAGAATTTTGCGATGTTCGTCGAGGAAGTAATGCCCCAGCTCATGCCCAATGGTAAACTGAACTTTTGAATGATGAGAGCCAGTATGAGGCCAAGTATCATAGCGAGTATTATAGCAAATCAGGAAGCGTGGACCAATATACTTGATCCGGCCATCGAAAGCGTCCCCAAAATCATCTCCGACAGCATGAATCAATCGACGTTCTTCGTGAATGATCTTCAGTGGATCGACAGGAGGCGTAGAAAAATTATAGGCCTGAGCAATCCGCTCACCTGCTTCTGTTGCAAGCTGGCGTTCATAGTAGATATGTTTCCAATCCACAATTTTAGCCATCAAGTTCCTCTTTCTCCTCGTCATATTCCTCCGCGGCCTGTTTTTCTAGTTCACGTAACTTTTCCTCCAAATTTGGCGGAATATCCGAGCCTTTACTTCGGAACATTTCGACCAATTCGTTTACCTCAGCGGTCGATCCCTTGTGTAGGATTGGAGACGCATTTTCAATAATTTCTATTTCCCAAACCATAGGCTCTTGACCACAGATCTTCCGAAGCATTTGCTGGCATTTTTCGATAGGGAGTTCGCAGGGACCTAATGCATCCAGCATCATTTCGATTTCTTGATCAGATTCGGGGCGAAATCCCCTGGGAACTTGTGACCTACGTATAAATTGATCAAACTTGCTTTTTCTACCCTTGATAGTCATTCCCCGACTCCTAACTTTTCGAGATCGTAACCCCGTTTATTCATCTCACTAAAAATCTTATCTTTCGCCCGCTTTTTATACTGGCGAATGGTACCGGCGGGTATAGGTATGCCATCTTTGTATTTATTTCCTAATTCACGCCCCAGGTGCGCGGCGTCGAGTTCAAAATCGCCGGCAAAAGCATATGCCCAGATTACATCTTGCTGTATTTCAGAAAGCTGTCGTACGACCTCGTTCAAGTCGTCACAGATTTTGGGATTCTGACTTTCAAGCTCCTCCAGATCTGAGACAGGCACTCCACCATCAGATTCAACCAGAAACAGATCGATTGAGCGTTCCAAATTTCGAGACTTTTGCCAGTTCAGTCTTCCTGAGACCAGTTCACATGCGACATGCTGCGCAATTCGATACAAATATGCCCCAATATTTTTCTGACCGTCGAAATCATGACGACCTTCCCAAAATCGCTTTATTGCTTCAGCAACCACATCTTCTACTTCTGCCGGTGAAAAGCGTCGAAATTCATTGGCGATGGCGCGTTCCAGCTTTCCAGCATAGGACAGAACCAGTTCACCGAGGACCGATTCGTCATTCTCCCAGGCTCGAAGGGTTAAATCCTCAGTCAAATTTGCTGATTGAGATGATTCATTCATTAATCTGCAAAATCCCCTTGTCTAACGATCATTGGAATCAATCTTATATATAAGCGAATTTGCGTTACAGCAAGAAAAATCAGTAAATTTCAAATTTCCTGTAACGCTGATTCGCATTGAACGATAGGGAGAGATTTCTGTTCCGGTGAGGATGGTCCTCAACTACATTCCTCTCAAAAAGTATCATTTATGGAGAGTATTCATGAATCATGATGAACACGGAAAGCCGGATAATACCCCCGGCCATGGGCCCCCCGATCAACCAGGTAAACCTGATGGTCCTCCTGGACCACCAGACCATGTGCCAGGTCCCCCTGATCCCCCGCGCCCTCCAGATCGACGAGAAGTAGGATGAACTTAGCACCATGGTGGGAGCAAATTCCCGATCGCCTGGATCATGAGTATGATGCTCTGGACCAAGCAGGCTTCGGTTATGAGCGGGACGAGAAAGCGTTTGCCTGCGGTATCTTAAGACTGACAATTGAGATGCCTTACGCAGGCGAACGAATTCCGTTAATAGTCACCTTTCCGGACCTTTATCCATATTTCCGGTTTCAAGTGGATGCACCTGACCTGGATCTTGCACACCACCAGAACCCTTTTGGGAAAAACCTTTGTCTCATCGGACGGGGTACGAACGAATGGCACACCACTGATACTGTTGCTGGTTTGCTTCAGCAGCAGCTTCCCCGTGTTATCGAAGCTGGTTCTTCTAATGATAAGACATTCGTTGCTGGAAAAGAGCAACAGCAGGCTGAACCTCTCAGTGAATATTATGGCTACTCCGAAAGCATGATCGTTCTGCCTGGTGAATGGCAGGTCCCTGGTCAGTATGATGAAGGTACATTTACGGTCTCACCCTTCGGCCCTCAAGGCCCGTTTCCGGAACGTTTCATACGAGGTTTGATGTCCGAACTACGGTCCAGAGACGGAAAGACTCTGTTAAATTCAGACGTCACGGTTCTTAATTCATCTAAACAGCAACCTTTAGATGGTTGCTGGCTCAGAGTCCAGGAGCCAATTAAACACTCTCATCAAAAGCTCTTTCTTGAAGAGATGATATCACGCAATGATTTTGCGCGTACGGCTCCCCCGAATCGTATTGAAGGTGGCTATGTGAAATTGTGGGGAGTTCTGTTTCCGGAGGAAGTTGGCTGGCGAACTGAGGGGGAAGGCTGGATTTTCCTGTGCGTGTTCAATGTAAATCAAACGAAATTGATCCGATTTGATCAACCCATGAAGTCCCCAAAAGGACCGAAAAATAAACGAAATAGTAAACGGAAGAAACGAAATTGATAGATTCAAATCAAGCTTATTTTTCTCGGCAGGGGCGTGTCGGCAATATGGATGTCATGGTAAGGACACCGGAGTTGCAGACAATGAGAGAAAAATCGATTGCCGTTTTTGGCGTAGGGTGCCTGGGATCCATTAGTGTGCTTGAATTTGCTCGCGCTGGCGTTGGCAACTTGAGATTGATGGATCATGACTTCGTAGATCCGGCTACTATGGGGCGTTGGCCCCTTGGGTTGATCGAAGCTGGGCGATATAAAGTGCACGCAATTTCCGAGTTTCTTAATAGCAATTACCCATCGACACTGGTGACCCCAGTTCTCCATCGCATTGGGGGTGTTCGGGATTGTTCTAACTCAGACTCCGATAATTCGGTCATTCTGAATTTTGTATCTGATGTCTCCTTAATTTTTGATGCGACTGCGGAAATAGGTGTGCAGCATTATTTATCAACACTGGCACGAGACTTGGAGATTCCCTATATAGCCGTATCAGGAACATATGGTGCGTGGGGAGGGAAGGTCCTGTCAATCATACCAGACAAAACCGTAGGTTGCTGGATGTGCTATCGATATGCCTGCAATGACGGTACCATCCAAGAACCGCCGTCTGATCCTCAAGGAAATGTACAACCTCAAGGCTGTGGTGAAGTCACATTCACGGGGGCGGGGTTTGATATGGCAGAAATTTCGCTTTCTGGTGTTCGTACTGCAATTTCCACACTTTGCAATCAGCATCGGGATGGTTACCCCTCTACTCCTTGGGATGTCTTAACAATGGCATTCAGGGACGATTCAGGGCAGCTTATTGTCCCAAAGTTCACAGGTTACCGACTGGAACGCCATCCAGAGTGCTCCCTATGTCACAATTAATAGATAAGCCGGATATAATTTGGATCGGAACGTCAACCGTAACTGAGTTAATCTCTGAATGCGAAAAAACGACACCGAATGAAACTGGGGGCGTGTTGATGGGTTATTGGGGAAGCCCAAAAGCTGAGCCAGTCATTACCCATGTCATTGGACCCGGGCCTGCTGCAATTCATGAACCCTGCCGTTTTGTGCCTGACCACGATTATCAGCTAAATGAAATTGCCAGAGTTTACGAATTAAGTCAAAGAACTCTCTGCTATTTAGGCGACTGGCATTCCCATCCTGGCGGCACAGGGAACCTTAGCTACCGTGACCTTTTGACTTTACGTCGGATCGCAAACAGTCACACTGCGCGTGTTGATTACCCTTTAATGCTGATCGTGTCTGGAGGATCAAAATGGGAATTAAATGGGTGGCAGTATGAAATTCATAGGAAATGGTTCTGGAGCTTCTCTGGGATACGATCAATGCAGATTACTACTTATGAATAATCTGGAATGATGATTGTGATCACTTGCATGAAGGTGTGGGGGATTGTGCTCAAGTTCAATGAAGGTTTAGTAACCATTCTCTGAAGAGAACCAGCCATATACCTTCATTGAATAATAACACAGCAAGTCTATACGCTTCATCCACTTAGGGAATTCCTGCTCAAGGGTAATAAGTATTAAAAACTCTATATTCTAACGATTCGAGCCCCATAATTACACATTCAGGCTTAATTCAAAGGCCATACTTGTGGTGACTCAACGACGATGATTTCTCCCCCAGACGTTCATCGAGTACCGATCGTCAGTCTCATTCTTTTGTTTTCAACCCTTCGTTCCCGGGGCCGACTGTCATCCCCTGTTTGCGAAGTACCTGTCTGCTTATAACATTGACTGTCAACGGGAAGTCTTTCATCAGAACTGCAGAGTGCAATAATAGCGGAGCCGCCTCTTTTCCCAGTCGGTTTGTCGTCAGGAAATAAGCAGAAACCAGTTCCAGGTTCTGACGGAAATCGCTGTTGGATTTTTCTGTGAGGTCTGTAACCAGTTCCTTATTGAGTTTGCGTTTGTCAGGGCGCTTAAGAAAAAGCTGTAATTTTTTAGCATACTCGATCCAGACTGCGTAATCTTTGGCCATTACAGGGTTCTTTTCCAAATCAACGGTCGCCTGTACCAGACGGTCCCGTTCGGCTTTATTTCCCGTCTGGTCGGCCACACAGCTTCCCAGCAGTAAAGTTGCCGGAGAGACCCGTGATAAATTCCGCGTGGTCATCAGCGCAAGAGATGCTTTCTGTGGTTCATTGATGATTGTATAAAAATGGAACATCATCGACTGATATCCAGGAGTCGACCGGGCATTCACTTTCTGGAAATAAGCCTCCACTTTACTCTGAGCTGCTTTGGCATCACCTTTATTGTGACACAGGCACCAGCGCAACCAGTCAGGTGACCGAGCACTGTAGCGGTCTGTCATGTCGGAAAACAGCTTGTTGGCTTTATCAAAATCACCATATTTAGAATGCAGGGCAATCAGGCATTGAAACGATTCAGTAGAGCCGGACTGAAATGCGTGTTCGGCGTGTTCGAATGCTTTGTCCTTCTCGTCTTTCCTCGCATGCCAGTAAGCCAGTTGCACTTCCCAGTGCACCGTTTTCAAAGTTGGGCTCGGGAGCTCCAGCATTTTGCGGGTCAGCTTGACCCACTCGTCCTCTTTGTTCTGTTTCTGGTAAAGATCGGCCAGTTGAGAATAATAAGTGTCATCCTGGGAAATCGTGGTGAGATGAGCCAGAACCCGTTGCAGATCCTCCTCCCGCTTTTTGTTTTCCTTTGCTTCTTTCTCATAGCGAGCAGCGAGCGCAGAATAAATCAGGACCGATTCGGGGTGTTTCTTCTCAAGTTCCAGTAAAACTTCCAGAGTTGTTTTCTTATTTTCAATCGGAACCAGTTGTGCTGCTTCCGATTTCGGACTGATGGTGGGGAGATCCTCAAGATCCATGGGGATATAAAACTGACCAGCAACCTGGCGGAGCGGAAGCAGACAAGTATAAGTATAATCAATTTGCCTGAACCTGGAGTTAGTCGCCATCATGGGGAGTTGGGCCATTCCCATTCCGACATTAGTCATGGGGACCATGAGCTGCATGTGTCGAAATGCAGGAGCCGGGTTACTGGGAAGGGATTGATCGACCTGTCTCAGCAATGCCATGGCCTGGTTCGAATTCGTCTGTTGTAGTTGAATCAGATGTTTAAACTGATGCGAACTGCAAATCGACTTATAAAATTCAATAGTTGGGGTCGGATCAAGGCCGAGATAGTTCCGCGCCATATCCACAGTGACTTCGGCGTTCGTGAAGCTTCGTTCCAACAGCATATGGGCCAGTACTTCACTGGTAAATTCCTGTTGGGCTTCCTTTTCAGCTGCCAGCCGGCTCAACCCGTTGGTCAGGTCTTCCCGGGCTGCGATCTCTTTGTTCGTCGACGATTTCTGTTTGTATGTGGCTAACACTGATTTCACATCAGGAGAAAGCGTACTCAATTCGGATACTTTTTTATTGAGCAGAATGACTGTGTTCTGCCGCAGGGTATCCGATGAAATTCGCATGTGACCTACAGTACGGCCCAGGGACAGGCCGTCGCTGAGTCGCAGGGAGTCCGGATTCTGTTCCAGCGCCGCGAAATAGTTCTCCATGGTCTGGTTGGCCAGGCCGGATGCCTCAAACAAAGCAGCCAGATAGAAAGGCCCCAGTTGAGGAGCGGTTTTCTCCTGGGGATTTCTCAATGCCTCCAGGTCGTAGTTGGCAATCGCTTTCGCATAATACAGGGGAGCCTGCATGGTGCTGGCAGGCTTCCAGCGTCTCTCTTTGACTGCTTTTTCATACTCGGCCAGAGTCTGAGCTGCGTCAGCATGGCGACCATAAATCGCCTGCAGGTATGCCAGCAGAGCGGTGGCCTGGGGAATGGCCTCGCCGGCTGTCCGGGTTCCCAGATGGGTTTTAGCAAAGGCCTCATATTCGGTTGCTGGTGTGGAAGCGGTACCTTTTGCACGCAACGCATAGAGTAAGCCCCGTGCCTTGCAGACGGAACTGAAATCGCTCCAGTAAAATTCCGTCAGAACTCCCAGGTGACCGTATGCTTGTGCCAGTTGCAGATAGGCTTTCCAGTTAGGACCATTTTCATCAAGAAACTGATGCAGTCCTCTGACGATCTGATATTGTGTCAAAGAGTCTAACTTGTGCTGATCTTTTAGTAACGATTCAGGAAGGGCAGCGTATTTTGATTTCACCAGGGGACGTTCCGGGACTCCCAGTTTTTTCAGCAGAGCTGGAAATTCATTTTGAGAAGCCAAAGCCATGGCTTCTGCCATTTGAGGCAGGATATCCGTTTCCTTCCCATCGATCTTGAAATTCTTCTCCAGCAGAAACTGGCGTTCGGCCCCTTTTTCCTGATAAACAGCCAGTCCGAAGACGAGATATCCTTTCGAGCCGAGTGGCCAGTATGTGGATGAGACAACCCCTACGCGACCAAGTTGCGGTAATGTCTTTTGGGGCAATGATTCCCCCAGCAGCGCATCGCGTGTGCGACACCCCAGATGCTCACGTGCTGCGATCAGGAACGCCTGGCGGACCAGCTCACGCGATAAGGGGCCGGGTTCCTTCTGCGCGCCACCGGCCAGATAATGGCTGCTGATATATTCCAATCCAAACACGGGAGTGCCATCAATTAAACCGATGGTTCCCTTAGGGCCGGGAGGCAGTCGACTGCTGGTCTCTGTGCTGCCCCGTTTTTTGCGTTCCAGATTGAACTTAATGGGCTTGATGTCAGAATCCGCAGCCCTGGTCAGCTGGGGGGCGAGAGAAGTCGTGCAAAGAAAGAGAATCAGACAGGTAATTAGTGTCTGTGCTGGTTTCATAGTCGCAACCTGTGATGTAGTAAGAGAGCATGTCTCCCCCAGGACTACACGTGCGTGATCCTGAGGGCTATTTTGAGCTTATGGGCACCACCGAGGTCTAGTCAATAGTACAGTTTGGTGGCTCGGGGTAATTCCGTAAGTCGACTGGTTTCATACTGGATTCTGAGCTGAAATCTCATATGGTTGGGTTCAGCCAGACTCTCATGAGACGATCGGGAAGCTGGATGCTAACTGTCCATTTATCTAGATAGAGACTTTCATCCAGAGATTTACCAACGTCGCATTGCTGTCAATTCAGGAAGACCATTGATCTGGCCCAAATCCACTCATAGCACAGAACGTGTCGTCAGTGTTTCCTTTAAATCCAGGTCGATCAGTCCCCGCACTCGCCGACTGGCACATTCATGCTTCTGTGCGATCAGTTGACTGGCGTGCTGATGCCAGTCTTCGTCCCGGTGGGGGCAGGTAAAGCAGTCGTGCAGATGCCCTAGACCACCAACCGCCTCGGCAAAGCAGGTCGGTCCATAACAGTTGCGTTTAACTTCGCATTTCGTGCCACAGATGGGACAGTGCAGTTCTGCTTTTTCGCCCGGTTTTGTGTACAGATATTGTTTTCCGCTGAATAACATTGCCCGTTTCTCCTCGATTTATCCTGAATTAGAATAGAATTATCACGGGCAAAACTGGCAAGCAGTCGTAAGCAGAGAGAGGCCTCACTGGGGTCTCAGAGCCATTCTTTGCTTTTTCAGGCCGCATCGTTTTCCTCTCGGAAAGGCTGTGGCACCTTGGTGGCTGAACCAGGTTGCCGGGCGTTTCAAAGGGCCATATCCCTCAACGCCACTCGTGATGCAATCAGGTGGGAATTCCCACCGACAGGGAAATCATATATGTAATGTTTCAACGGTCAAGATCTAATTGTACAAAGAATCTGGATAAGATTAGGTTCACACTGAGTGAGATGTTTGAGTACGTGGGGTACGATCTTTGGAGGGCACTTCATACGCTGGCTGTTTCAATCCACACTTCTAGCCGAGCTGCCGTGATAGATGCCTCACTCAAGAGTGTAAAAGTCTGCAAGTCCGTGTTCGCGCCATAGTCAAATTGACTAGTTAGACGCCTAGTGAATTCTTCTTTATATTGCGCAACTCCTCAAACTCGGCCCAACTCATCGTTGCGTTTGCCAGCATATCGCCCAAGACGCTTGAGGCATATATTTGGAGTTCTCGGAATAGTGATCGCCGATCATCTGAGTCTGGGACGATGTCATCAAGAAATCTACCATGATGGACGACCAGCGTGCGTATCCCGATCTGATTATCATTAGCGTCTTTCAAAGATGTCAACTCTTTGAATCGATGTGCCAGTTTGAGGTAATGAGTTTTGCTGGACGCACAGTGGCAGATTATATTGCCCTTGAGTGACTTCCAGTTCTTAAACTCATCAGGATTTGCGAGGAACTCAAGCAAAATCATTGCACGAATGAATTTAATTGTATCATTATTTGCAGTCATGACATCTGAGAGAAGTGACAGGCCATGGATTGCAACACTGGCAACCTCTCCATCGGCTGATTCTGGGAGTTTGTCGGTAATGTCAACGTCGAGATCAAGCCCTAAGCCTTTTGTTACGATGGAACACTCTATCGCCTCGCCAGCAATCAAATAGCTTTCATGATCTGGTCGTGTGTAGATCATTGCGCCAAGGAATGCCCCAGATCCATGCCAGGAACCAACATTACCCGGTAATGTGCCTGGGAAATCAAAGTGACAGCAGTGAAGCCTAATAAGGTCAAAAGTGCGTTCTGCAGTAGCTCTTAATCGCCTTAAGAGTCGAATATCGGATTCATGATCCTGGTCAAGAAATAATTCCCAATCTAGTTGGGTAGTAAAGACGACGAGTGGTGTGTCGGCGAGTAATTCATGATTGAATCCGGTTAGTGAGGTCATTATTTCTCGCAGGTCCTGGCCGGCATAGTGTGTTATGTTCTGATTTGAAGTTGACAATTCCTTGTTGCGTATAGGTCGAAACTTGCCAAGGTCAACCTCTCCTGGAGGAATAATACAGACGTCTCCAATTGAGCGTACAGATTCAACCAGCAGGCGAGAGACAGGCATAAATACCAGTTTTGTGTTTTCAGGATCACAAGCTACTTGATTTAGAAGGTGGTTCAACATTTGGGAGTCTAACTTGTAATTGAGATTTATATCGAGGTTGGCTTCTTTTGTTGTGGTAGAACATCCTGAAGTTGGTATGACTTATTGAAACTGAACTCCTTGCATACCTACTTACTCAAATTATACCTTTTCAACCAGCTTGACTTTCAATTCACATCTCGACAGCATGAAGTGTACACGCGCAACGTGCGACACGATCTGACCAGGCCCTGCAGTACACTACTATCTAAAAGGTGACTGGTCTTCTTTTCTTGCAAGGTCTCATGATGGCTGAATCTGCTCAATTGATGCGTCAATGGCGAATATTACAGATCCTTTCTCATCGTAAGCAGGGTGTCACACTTCAGGAGTTATCACAAGAAACAGAAGTATCGAGTCGGACGATTTCACGGGACCTGACTTTATTGAAAACTGTTGGATTTCCAATATCGGAAGTGACCAGCAACCACGGTAAAAAAATGTGGAAAATCGCTGGTAATGTGGGCATCGCTCAGTTGCAGTTTACCTTAGAAGAAACAGCAGCCCTCTATCTGGGGAGACAATTTCTGGAATTGATGGCGGGTACTCTTTTCTGGCAGGGCTCGCATAGTGCTTATCAGAAAATCAAGTCGGCCCTCAGCAATCCCGCTGTTCTTTTTCTCGAAAAACTGGCATCAGCAGTCCATCTGACAAATCACCACATTGTGAACTATGCAGAGCGTGCTGAACTCATCGATCAGTTGATGCTGGCGATAGAAGATCATCGCTTGACCGTTATTACTTACCAATCACTCAGGTCAACTGAACCAGTTACTTTATACGACATCCATCCCTATGCACTGATTTTTCATAAAGGAGCCCTGTATCTGATTGCCTGGTCCCTGGATCACGGGGCAATCCGGACTTTTAAAGTCGATCGAATTTCAGAAGTGGATGTACAACCCAAATTGATGAGTTTTCAACGACCTAAAGATTTTCATCCTGCGAAGTACCTGGAACATTCTTTTGGTATTTTTACCGAAGAGCGAGCCCCTCAATCAATCAGAATCCGCTTTGCTCCCAAAGTTGTCCGCATCTTACAGGAGAAAAAATTCCATTCGAGCCAAAGACTCATTCAAAAAAGAGATGGTTCTGTGATTGCCGAGTACCAGTTGACTGGATTTAAAGAAATTCGCCCCTGGATACTCAGCTTCGGAAGACATGCCCGGGTATTAGAACCGGTCGAACTCATAGAGATGATCCGGGACGAACTGGACCTGATGATCAATGTCTATACGTTGGGGGACAGGACCTATGACTGAGTTCTACGGCCATTCACTGAAAGAGCGTCCTGTTGAAGAATGGGAACTGTTAGAAGACCATCTGGCGCTCGTTACCCAATATGCACAAGTTTTTTTGAATAAAATGAATGCTGACGACTGGGCTCCACTTCTCGGCTACTGGCATGACCTGGGTAAGTATGATCCACGGTTTCAGTCATACCTCATGCAGGCAAATGGTTATCTGTCCCACCTGGAAGAATCCAGTCGTGTCAATCATTCCAGTTTCGGCGCTCAATACGCCATAGAGAAATACAAAGTAACGGATAAAAAACCACTGGCTTTCTTACTCGCATATTGCATTATGGGACATCATGCAGGTTTACCAGATTATGCAGACGACAATGCCGAACCGGGTAAAGCTTCTTCTCTCTCAGCACGCTTGAAAGATGAGTCTACGCAGATCTCGACAGGGCAGATTCCCACACAGATTCTGGAACTGTCTCTTCCGGCCATACCAGGAGAGATCTTAAAAAAACACAATGGCATCGGGTTTTCGCTGGCATTCTGGAATCGGATGCTGTTTTCCTGCCTGGTTGACAGTGATTATCTGGCGACGGAAGAATTCATGTCTCCCGATCGTGCCTGTGAGCGACCTGTCCCTGTCGAGGAATCAATTTGGACCGCTATGGAAGAGGCACTAAATACGGTGCTGGAAAACAAAAGCAGTCTATCACAGTCAGCAGTTTCGCAGATTCGTCAGAACATTCTGAAGTCTTGTATGAACAAGGCCCATACCACTCCCGGTCTGTTTTCACTGACCGTTCCTACGGGAGGAGGAAAAACTCTTTCCAGTCTGGCCTTTGCGCTTGCACATCGAAGATGTCATCAGAAAGAGCGAATCATCTATGCCATTCCTTTTACCAGTATTGTGGAACAGACCGCTTCTGTCTTTCGCAATCTATTTGACGCACTGGAGACGGACGTCGTACTGGAGCATCACTGCAATATAGATCTCGCGCAGGAAACATACGCTTCTCGGCTGGCAACCGAAAACTGGGATGCTCCTCTGGTCGTGACAACGAACGTGCAGTTGCTGGAGTCCTTATTTGCAGCGAAGCCTTCCCGTTGCCGTAAACTGCATCGACTGGTCAATTCCATCATCATCCTGGATGAAGCACAGACTCTGCCCGTCGAATTTCTGAAGCCTTGTCTGAAAGTATTACAGGAACTGGTCAATAATTACGGCTGCACCATCGTGTTATGTACTGCCACTCAGCCGGCGATCCTGTATCGCGACGAATTTCAAATTGGGCTGAAAGGTGTCAGGGAAATCATTCCAGATCCGGTTACCCTTTCCAGGCAGATGAAACGCGTTGATGTCCGTTTTCTGGGACCTGTAACACAGGACTCTCTGGTAGAAAGACTCAATGAACATGATAGCTTTCTCGGCATCGTTAATACCAAACCGGACGCGTCAAACCTGTTTGAAGCTCTGAAACAGCAGGGAGGCACAACAGGGCTCTTTCATTTAAGCACCAATTTGTGTGCCGTACATCGGTTTCAAAAGCTGGGTGAAATCAGAGAACGACTCTCACAGGGCAAACCGTGCCGGGTCATCAGCACTCAACTGATCGAAGCTGGTGTGGACGTCGATTTCCCTGTGGTATTCAGGGCAGTGGCAGGCCTGGACAGTATTGCCCAGGCAGCGGGACGATGTAATCGTGAAGGGAAGCTCGAATCGGCTGATGTCTATGTCTTTCAACCTGATGGGGATAAGTGGTCGCAAGTACGAGGCTATCTGAAAAGGACTGCTGAGACGACTCTTAGAATGATCCGGGATGAATTTAGTCCATTGCATTCGCATGGCTGGTTGTCTCTGCCAGCGATTCAACAATACTTCTGTTCTAACTACTGGGAACATAAAAACGAGTGGGATGAGCATGGGATTATGCAGCTATTCTATTTATCAGCCCAAGGCATTCCTGAGTTTTTCTACCGGGAAGCAGCGAAAAGATTTCAATTAATCGACGATTATCAGATCAGCATTTTTATTCCCTTTGATGAAAAATCCCAATCGGCTCTCTCCCGATTTCGTGAATGTCTGAGATCTACAGATCAGGCGACTACTGCCCCTAAACGCCAACTGCTGCGGATTCTGCAGCGATATACCATCGGCATTAGTCAGCCTGCACTGAACACCATGCTGGGGAAAGATATTTCTGAACTCCCAGACGGAGAAGGACAACCGTCCGGATATTACGAGCTCATCAACTTAAGCTGTTATGACTTTAATCATCTGGGATTTATGCCAGAACAGGCTGGGATTCTCGATGTTTCACAATCTATTTTTTAAACGAAAGGATGACTGATGAAAAACACGTCCATCTTGCTTCGTCTTTGGGGGGACTACGCTTGTTTTACCCGTCCCGAGATGAAAGTAGAGCGGGTCTCTTACGATGTCATTACACCTTCCGCTGCACGTGGCGTTCTCGAAGCAATCTACTGGAAACCGCAAATCCGCTGGTGTATCGATCGGATTCATGTTTTGGCCCCGATTCGCTTCATGAATATCCGCCGTAATGAAGTCTCAAGCAAAATTGCAGTCAATGGTCCCAGAAAGTCAATGAAGGATGGAAAGGGGCGTTTGGGGATCTATGTTGACGAAGACCGTCAACAGCGTGCCGCTATCGTCCTGCGTAATGTTGAATACGCGGTCGAAGCTCATTTTGAACTTCTGGACAAGTCAGAACATCCCAAAAAACATTACGAAATGTTCAAACGACGGGTCGAAAAAGGGCAGCACTTTCAACAACCTTATTTCGGCTGCCGTGAATTTTCCTGCAACTATGAATGGCAGGATCCCGCTGAAATCTCCCATTGTCCCGAATCACTCCAGGGACAAAAAGATTTGGGATATATGTTGCATGACATCGATTTCGATGAGGAATGTACCCCCCGATTCTTCCGTGCGGTAATGACCGATGGTGTGATTGAAGTTCCCCCATTTCACGGAAATGAGGTGTTATCGTGATTCTGCAATCTCTCAATCAGTTCTATGAACGATTGGCCGCAGACCCGGAGATTGAGATTCCCTCATATGGGTACAGTTCTCAAAAAATCAGCTTTTGCATTGTGATCAACAAACAAGGAAAGCTCATTCAGTTTTCAGATATCCGTCGGGAATCAGGCAAGCGACTGATATCACAGGAAATCCAGGTCTGTGGCGGTGCCAAACCTTCCGGGTCAGGTCTGAATCCCTGTTTTCTCTGGGACAATTCGAGTTATCTATTGGGGTATAAGCCAGATGATCCCAAACTAGAACGCACGAGAGAAGCGTTTGAAACATCGCGCGATTACCACCTGAGTCTGGAAAAGGAAATTAATTATCCCGGTTATACGGCTGTCTGTCAGTTTCTCAGATCCTGGGATCCTGAGACTGCCGCCGAGTATCCTGAGTTGGCTGAAGCAGCTACAGGTTTCCTGGTCTTTCAAGTATCCGGTGAAGAACGCTATGTGCATGAAACTCCGGAAATCAAGTCCTGGTGGGATAGTCAGCTTGAATCTCAACAAGAAAGTCAAGCTGCCGTCAACGCATTTTGCCTGGTGACAGGCAAAAAACAAAGGTTAGCCCGGTTGCATGAACCAAAAATCAAAGGGGTGCGCGGTGCTCAGTCAGCTGGTGCATCAATTGTCTCATTTAATACGTCAGCTTATGAATCGTACCGTAAAGAGCAATCGTTCAATGCTCCTGTCAGCGAACAGGCTGCGTTTCAGTATTGTACTGCTTTGAACTATCTTTTATCCCGTGATAATAACCGAAGCTTTACCGTTGGAGACGCTACGGTCGTCTTCTGGACCGAGCGGGCCTCACCCATGGAGCATCTTTTCTCAGCATTCATGGATCCGGACATCAAGGCAGAGGATGAATCGTTACGAGAGAATCTGAATCGATTACTCAAGCAAATTGCGAAAGGCCAGTATCCTAATCAGGAACTGGGAGATCCGGAAACTGCATTCTATGTTTTAGGCCTTTCTCCTAACGCTGCCCGCATTGCTGTTCGCTTCTGGTATGTAAGCTCACTCGGTGAAATCTTCACACATCTGAGCCAGCATATGCAGGACCTGGAAATATGCGGCAAGCCTGAAAAAGCACTCGCCATGCCTGCGATCTGGCAGTTGCTGGCTGAGACCGTGAGAGATAATAAGGATCTTCCTCCTCTACTTGCCGGTTCTGTCATGAAAGCCATTCTCTCCGGACTGGCGTATCCAGAGATGCTCTACTCCAGCATATTGCGGAGAATCCGTATGGACCGACAGGTCAATTATCGACGTGCGTCACTACTTAAAGCGTGCTTAAATCGTAAAACCAGACTTCAAACACATTTTCAATTACTTAAGGAGATTTCCGTGTCCCTTGACCCAGATTACCCTGATCCCGCTTATCACATGGGGCGTCTATTTGCTGAGCTGGAGAAATCACAGGAAGATGCTCTACCTGGAATAAATGCAACTATTAAAGATCGTTTCTTTGGTGCTGCGTCGGCAACGCCGGGAAGTGTATTTCCTCGTCTGATTCGTATGAATCAGCATCATCTCGGGAAACTGGAACCTGCCGGTAAAACATATCATGAGAAACGCATTCAGGAGATCTGCCAGAAGTTGAATCTGTTTCCCAGCCATTTGGACCTGCAGCAACAGGGATTATTTGCGTTGGGCTATTACCACCAGCGCCAGGACATATTCACCAAAAAAACTTCCAGGAAGACGACCGAAAAGACAGTGTCAGAGATAGTCTGATGGCTTGAAATGAAGCGAGAACCTTTTTCACTTTGACTAAATCCGTATTTAACATCACTCAATACACAAAGAAAGAATACCCCCATGAATCACCGTTACGATTTTGTTTATCTCTTTGATGTCACCGATGGTAATCCTAATGGCGATCCCGATGCCGGCAATCTTCCTCGGCTGGATGCCGAAACAGGACAGGGGCTGGTGACGGATGTCTGTATTAAACGAAAGATCCGGAATTATATTGGACTCACTAAAGAGGAACAGCCTCCCTATGAAATCTACATCAAGGAAAAAGCAGTCCTGAACCAGCAGCATGAAAGGGCCTATCAGGCACTGGATGTAGACCCAAAAGCAAAAGGAGATCGGAATAAAGGAGATAACGCGACTAAAATTACGCAATGGATGTGCCAGAATTTTTTCGACATCCGTGCTTTCGGTGCTGTAATGACGACAGGTGTTAATGCAGGGCAGGTTCGCGGTCCAGTTCAGTTCACCTTTGGAAGAAGTATTGATCCTATCATCTCTGCTGAGCATTCCATAACACGCTGTGCAGTTACTACAGAGAAGGAGGCCGAAAAACAGGAGGGAGACAATCGTACCATGGGGAGAAAGTTCACAGTTCCCTATGGCCTGTATCGGATGCACGGGTTTATCAATGCCAATCTGGCTGCACAAACCGGTTTTGAAAGTAATGGGGAGGACCTTGAACTCCTCTGGTCCGCCCTGGCAAATATGTTCGATCATGATCGTGCCGCAGCACGCGGACAGATGTCGCCGCAGGAGTTGATTGTATTTCAGCATGAAAGTCCCCTGGGGAATGCTCCCGCACATAAACTGTTCAGTCGCGTCAAAATTGAGCGTTGTGAATCAAATGGAGCTTCGGGGCCGCCTCGTTCATTCAGTGATTACAAAGTTACAGTGGTCGACGATGATCTCCCACAAGGAATCTCAGTCGAAAGAAAGATCTGAATTGAGTGGCCCCCGGGAAATGTTTTTCGGGGGCCACATTGTCTGGTTCGGTTTTAATGGTATCCCAATGCATTCTCAAAAGTGGAGTGCAGCATATGACATTTAACGAAGATGATCTGGTTCCGATCTCTGCATTACAACATCTGATATTTTGTCCGCGACAGTGTGCCTTGATCCATCTCGAACGTTTATGGGCAGAGAATCAGTGGACGGCAGAGGGACGAATTCTACATAAGAAAGCAGAAAGCGGGAAATCAACTACCAGAAACGGCATTCGTATTACTCGTGATCTACCGCTTCACAGCCTTGAATATGGTCTGATTGGTAAGGCAGATATCATCGAGTGGCATCCCCCAGCCGGTTTGCAAAAGGCAAATAGCGGGACTCTCAAAGACCTCATTCATGAACATCGTGGTCAGTCCCTGACAGGCTGGACAGTCCTGCCAATTGAATACAAACGCGGACAACCAAAACAAAACGATTCTGACCGGGTTCAACTATGCGCTCAGGTATTGTGCCTGGAAGAAATGCTGGGAATTTCTATCGGTCGAGGTTTGCTTTTTTATGGAAAAAAACAGCACCGTTTTGAAGTTATTCTGGATGATTCTTTGCGGAATACTACCATCGACACGATTCAGCAAATGCACGATCTCATGACCTCTGGCTCAACTCCTCCGGCTGAATATGGTCCGAAATGTCAAAGTTGCTCACTATTTGAACTCTGTTTGCCACAAACGTTCCAGAATACTTCAGCCAGTCAGTGGCTGAATCAGCAGGTCCTCAACTCCATAAAATGACAGTGAGTACAAACATGAAAACCCATTTGAATACGCTCTTTGTCACGACAGAAGGATCTTACCTGGCCAAGGAAGGAGATACCGTTTCAATTCGCTTGAATCGCCAGACTCAAACCCGTCTGCCTTTTCATAATCTTGACAGTATTGTCTGTATCGGACGGATTAGCTTAAGTCCGCAACTGATGCAGGCAGCCAGTCAGGCAGGGATATCGATTTCTCTACTCGACGAACGTGGACGGTTCCGGGCGCTGATACAGGGCTTTACATCAGGCAATGTTCTGCTGCGTAGAGAGCAGTATCGAGCCGCAGATAATGAAGAGAGAACGTTTACATTGGCCCGCTCTTTTGTGCTAGGCAAGCTTGCCAACTGCCGCACTGTCTTACGCAGGGCGATTCGAGATGCGAATGTACTTGAACCTAGAGTACAGACAATTGAGAGAGCGGCTGTCCGTATGAAGATCGCGATTGAAGCGGCCACTACAGCCTCTGATATTCACGAACTCCGCGGGATCGAAGGTGAGGCGGCTACGCAATATTTCTCGGCTTTTAATTCTCTGCAGACTCAGTTTCAGGAATGTTTTGCATTTCAGAAACGATCGAAACGTCCTCCCCTGGATTCGATCAATTCGTTGATGTCATTTATATATACACTCCTTACACATGATGTACGCTCTGCCTGTGAAGCTACAGGTCTGGATGCTGCGGTGGGATATCTTCACCGGGATCGCCCTGGCAGGCCCGGTTTGGCCCTGGACTTAATAGAAGAGTTTCGTCCCTGGTTAGCGGATCGCCTGGTGTTTTCATTGATCAATCGGCAGCAGCTGAATTCTTCAGCCTTTCAAACGCTGGAAAACGGAGCTGTGGTTATCTCTCCGGAAGCCAGACGAACAATTCTGACTGCTTGGCAGCAACGTAAAAGTGAAGAAATCTTCCATCCTTTCATCAACGAAAAGATTACAATAGGCCTCTTACCACTCATTCAAGCTCGCCTACTGGCACGACACCTCCGTGGTGATCTTGATCTCTACCCTCCATTTCTCTGGAAATAAAGGACCTCCGATTCGTGTATGTCCTGGTTACTTACGACATTTCCACTGCTGATCCAAAAGGCCAGAAACGATTACGTCGTATGGCAAAGGCCTGTGAGAATATCGGTCAGCGTGTTCAAAACTCAGTTTTTGAGATTAAAGCTGATGCGGGGCAATGGACGCTTTACAAAGCCATTCTTTTAGAGATAGCCGACCTTTCCCAGGATAGCCTTCGCTTTTATAATCTGGGAAATAACTGGGAGCGACGTGTGGAGCATCATGGCTCGAAAGACGGTTACAATATTGATGGTCCACTGATTATGTAATCGTTTCCAGCAACCTCATTTCAAATTGCGAACCCAATGCGCGCTCATATGAGCCAGATGTTTCGCACTTCTTCCAACTTGTTACTTTTAATGGATTTATATACTTTGAATTATAGTGACCTCGTAAATCAGTATGGAAAAGCATCTGCTTCGCGAATCAGTTCGTCCAGGCAATTGCAGCATAGTGGTTTACAGCATCGCTATCGCCCCTCACGTAGGGGCGCGGATTGAAACACTATCTTCAACCTACAAGCGGCTGACTATCGAATCGCCCCTCACGTAGGGGCGCGGATTGAAACCCGAAAGCCAGCTTTGAAGCCAAGGCAGATCCGAATCGCCCCTCACGTAGGGGCGCGGATTGAAACACAGCAGGAGACAGGGACACTCGGTTGGTGATTATCGCCCCTCACGTAGGGGCGCGGATTGAAACAAGATTGACGGCAGCGCCTCGACCTCGGCGATTGATCGCCCCTCACGTAGGGGCGCGGATTGAAACTCCATAAACACAATAGTCCTCAATCTTCACGCGATCGCCCCTCACGTAGGGGCGCGGATTGAAACTACGACTCAGACCGCACATACACAATGGTGGTTCATCGCCCCTCACGTAGGGGCGCGGATTGAAACACCGGATAGTCCCCTGTGATAAGACGCACGATACATCGCCCCTCACGTAGGGGCGCGGATTGAAACTGGCTCCACTTTCGCGGGCACTTCAAGTCACTTCACATCGCCCCTCACGTAGGGGCGCGGATTGAAACACCTTAGAGAAACGCGGATTCGAAAATCTTCGATCGCCCCTCACGTAGGGGCGCGGATTGAAACTGAGGTCCGCTGCTAATACACAGGAAGGAGAGTAATCGCCCCTCACGTAGGGGCGCGGATTGAAACACAGTTGAGACATTACGGAGTAGATGACATGGCAGATCGCCCCTCACGTAGGGGCGCGGATTGAAACAATTTTGGCAACCATAATATGATCGCCTGGTTCCATCGCCCCTCACGTAGGGGCGCGGATTGAAACAAGCGGTTACACCTGAACCTGAAGACCAGCTCTAATCGCCCCTCACGTAGGGGCGCGGATTGAAACTTCACAGGCGTGATACCTGCGGTACTGAGTGGAATCGCCCCTCACGTAGGGGCGCGGATTGAAACTCGACAGAGCGATCGGCATTGTGGCTCCTGGGTGATCGCCCCTCACGTAGGGGCGCGGATTGAAACATTGAGGATCCTGGCATTGTTGTCGAGAAGACCGAATCGCCCCTCACGTAGGGGCGCGGATTGAAACCCTCCAGGGTGGACCGACTTAGAGGTCTCGGAAACATCGCCCCTCACGTAGGGGCGCGGATTGAAACAGAATAGAGCGTGGTTTCTCCGATCTGCTCGGTATCGCCCCTCACGTAGGGGCGCGGATTGAAACCCACCAACCCGAAAAAACCCCGCATTTTATACTATCGCCCCTCACGTAGGGGCGCGGATTGAAACAGAAACATCATCCGCACGATCGGCAACATATACAGCATCGCCCCTCACGTAGGGGCGCGGATTGAAACACGGATACCACTCTGCAGAAGAATTGATTGTCAATCGCCCCTCACGTAGGGGCGCGGATTGAAACTGATAAGTGGGGGCTCCAAAGAAGATCGGTCGAGCATCGCCCCTCACGTAGGGGCGCGGATTGAAACGATCCAGAATTTGATGCCGAGCTGCTGCAGTTCCAGCATCGCCCCTCACGTAGGGGCGCGGATTGAAACGGTGTAGGGAATGCGGATCGTCGGACAGTTCCACATCGCCCCTCACGTAGGGGCGCGGATTGAAACTGAATGGTGATTTCCAGAAAGGGGACACGACGATATCGCCCCTCACGTAGGGGCGCGGATTGAAACCGGTTCCTGAATGTTGGTGGAATACTGAATTGTCATCGCCCCTCACGTAGGGGCGCGGATTGAAACTGGAAAATGGCATCCATGTCGATCCAGGCGACGGCATCGCCCCTCACGTAGGGGCGCGGATTGAAACAATTCCACCCAGCCCGACATCAGAGCCGACATTGATCGCCCCTCACGTAGGGGCGCGGATTGAAACAGGGATGGATGAATCAGCTTGACGTAATCCATGATCGCCCCTCACGTAGGGGCGCGGATTGAAACATGGTGGTCTGGTAACTGGTGAACTGACCGCCGGATCGCCCCTCACGTAGGGGCGCGGATTGAAACAAGCCCACTGGTCTCTATGTCCCTGATACCAAGATCGCCCCTCACGTAGGGGCGCGGATTGAAACTTTTGCTGCTTCCCTCTGACCGCTGAATGCACCAATCGCCCCTCACGTAGGGGCGCGGATTGAAACACCTTCTGATAAACTTTGCTGTTTTCGATGGTGAATCGCCCCTCACGTAGGGGCGCGGATTGAAACACGACACCGCGCGGGTCTTGCTGTGCAACGCCAATCGCCCCTCACGTAGGGGCGCGGATTGAAACTGAGGCCAGACCTTGAGGCTTATCAGGACCGCAAGATCGCCCCTCACGTAGGGGCGCGGATTGAAACAACGAAGCAATGGAAGACACCGAGACAAGCAGATATCGCCCCTCACGTAGGGGCGCGGATTGAAACATTTCCCGGCGAGCAGGTGCCGTGACTGTTCGTTATCGCCCCTCACGTAGGGGCGCGGATTGAAACAACTCAGGTGGCTCGCGTTGGGGCAGATGGCGACATCGCCCCTCACGTAGGGGCGCGGATTGAAACCGGACAATGTCGTCATCCGGGAACTGGCCCACAGATCGCCCCTCACGTAGGGGCGCGGATTGAAACGCCGCTTCGGTACGTATTCCTCACCCGCTCCGAATATCGCCCCTCACGTAGGGGCGCGGATTGAAACATCGGTCTGGACATCGTCCAGAATGGCGAAATCCATCGCCCCTCACGTATCCGAAAGAGTTCGCCATTAACCAGTAAGTATAGGACTCTGCGATTTATACAATTGGTAGTTGAAGCTGAGTCGGAGATAGACTTATATGTCACCATTAGCAATAGCATCCATTGAGTGGATTAATACTTGTTTTTTAAAAGTATTGCCTGGAGCGTTTCAACAAAGTCGTTCAGAGTCAGCCCCATTGCCTTGCAAATATCATAGAGCTCCAGAATGTCGAGTCTGCGTTCCCCGGACTCATATTTGCTGACAAATGACTGAGGCCGCCCCAATCGCTTGGCTACATCATCCTGGCGCAGGCCTGCTTCTTTCCTAGTTTCTCGCAGTAAATCGAGCAGAATGCGCTGCCGTTGCGTATATAGATTCTTTTTCAAACTCCCTGTACCTCCCAAAAAAGTACAGGGAGATTACATCCCACTTGAGGATATCCCATTACAGGATATAATGGTCCGATCGAAGTATCTTTTTCACTAGTCGGTTTGATACTTGGAGATGTACAGCCTCCATGATTTTGGAGCACCCCATCCGGAGCCAAATCCTGAATACTGGTCGGTCACAACATCGTCCCTAAATGATTGATTCTGGAAATTCCATCCAGTGAAAACGATCAAAACATTCTCGTCGGAAGTGGTGTGCGAGGCGGGTTTTGTAAATTAAGACATCGAGATGATTCTGAACTACAGAATGCATTCACTATCAACATAATAATTAAAGATGACTTCGCGGATGGGAGTGAGTGGTATGGAATTCAAAGAGGTTGATTCCAAATGGTGGTTGGCGAATGGCGATCAGCATGAGGGGCCGTTCTCTGTAGAAGAAATTCTCGCACGGGTGACTGAGTCCGACTTGAGAAACGATCAACTGGCGTGCCCAGTTGGAGGCAGTGAATGGAAACCGCTCACTGAATGGGATGCATTTGCTGAAAAAATAGATCACACTGAACTGATCCCCCCTCCCCCTCCGTTACCATCACAAAATCCTGGCAAAGCTCCCTGGAACCCGACTCATCTCTGGTACTTGGGATTTCTTTTCACCCCTCTGTGGTTAGGGATTCTTGCCGCCATTAACAGCAAAAGACTGGAACAAAAAATATCAGTCTGGGGTCCCGTGGGATTGGGAGCCGGCTGGCTCGTCGCTGACATTTTTTTTGATCAGTTCGTTCTAAGCTCCCTGATTATCTCAATATTACTGCTAGGGGGATTTGCGTTCGCGTTCTGGTACTTGTTTCTTGAGAAACAGCAGGAACAGTTTGAATCCATTACGGAGACTAATAAGAGCCCTGGTAGCTGGTTAGTCCCCTGTCTAGCCGGATCTCCGTTGGCCCTGCTTCAGCTGGCTGGACTTGCCGTTGCATTTCTTCCAACTAGTCCACGGGATGTCTGTAGTGAGTTTCTGGCCGCTGATACTCCCGATGAAGCAAAACAATATACCACATCTAACATGATGCCGATTATTCGGCAGTTCGAGCTTCTCGAAACTCTTCTCAAGCAACTTCCAGAATCACAGGTAGACGGAGAAGAGATTGAATACTTTCAACTGACTGACGAAGCTGAAGCTGCTCCCGATGTCGGTGGGTATTTAGTTGGTTACCGGTCTACGATGCCTGACGAAAATGGTGGTACTTTCACCCTGAATGGTTATTTTCATTTATTAGAAGTCAAGGATGAATGGAAAATTGACAGCTGGATCATTACGCACTTCAACAATCAACCCCTGGATAACGGCCCCTCATCGATGTTGACTTTTTACCGGGGGATCACTGATGAACTGCAGCGACAGATTGAACAGAAATCTCCAACTGTAAAAGGTAAAAACCCGCTGAAACGAGATTATTCGATTTATAACTATGATATCACACAGACAGACAAATCGAATGCTCCAGTTTCCACAGAAAAAATGCCCCCTCAAAAGCCCTCGATTTCAAAAGAATCAAACGAAAAATCTGACAAAAAGAGTTCCGACATCAAAAGTGTGATCATTGGATTTCTTCAAAGTATCTTCGGAGAGATCGGAGGTCGAATCGTCTTTGTGCTGATCATAATCGGAGCCATATACATCTACTCAAGTAATACACGCTCTTGATTTCTCTCCAGAAAAACATCTGGAAAAGCCAACGCACATTTTAGATTATCTGCCCACAAAGGAACTTGAGTAATGTCAGTTGGAACAGTCGATCCCAAATGGTGGATCGCAAAAGCCGAGATACCAGACGGACCATTTGACGTTGAAATCGTACGCGAACGGATCAGGACACTTGAGCTCTTTCCAGATAACCTTGCTTGTCCAGTTGGTGGGAATGAGTGGAAACCACTTAGAGAGTGGAAGGATGCATTCGAAGACGCAATTTCTGTTGCTGTATCACGACTTCCACCACCTCCACCTCTTACTTCCACCACGGATTGTGTTCAGGCAAATTCGGCTCCGGAAATGTTAACCCTTCATCCAAGGGGAGAAAGAATATCAATCTCAGAAAATACAGAGGGGCAGCCTAGCAACTCATCAGAACCTCCACCCAATTTTGCCTACGGAGCAAATGACGCATTCGAACCCTATCTCCAGAATATCCTGGATTTAAAACAATACATGAACCCGGGCTGGATCTTATACCTGATGATAATGGTTCCGTTTTTGCTACCAAACTTTGGCTCGACTCCTGATAGTCCCTGGTTTCTTGCAATCATTGCGACAATCTGCGGTGGCATTCTCTTCTCTGTATTGATTAAATCCGGGGAAAATGATTACGGGATCGGGATCGGTGCCTTCATCTTTACATTCATCATTGCAATTCCGTTGCTCTTTTTCTTCCAGGAGATGGCTACCAAATATGCAGGTACTCCATTTTCGGAAGTCATGAAGACCGGCGGAGGGCGTTTCAAAATCTTTCTCTGTCTAACCTGGTTAATCGGAAATGGCTACAACCAGATCTCTCCAGATGATATGGGAGCGAGCCTACCTTTCTTTTACCATTTTGTTGCAATGTTCTCGAGTGTCGCTTTATGCGAGGAAGTGTTGAAATTCATTCCTGTAATGTACGTGGCGAAATCTACCGCGGGAGACTGGAAGCAGAGAGGTTTGTTCGTGGGAGCCCTGTCAGGGCTCGGCTTCGGTATTGTGGAAGGAGTGATGTACCATTCTCAGATGTATCAGCTCCAGGAAATGCCGCTCTCGATCTATTTGCTGCGATTCTTCTCAGTGGCAATGTTGCATGGCTGCTGGACAACAATTTCTGCAGCCTGTTTTTATCATCTATTAGAAAATACGGATGATAATTCTCATAAACCGCCAACAGACATCTTTGAATATACGTTTTTGATTCTATTTTCTGTGATATCTTCGATGGCCCTGCATAGTCTCTATAACGTTCTCGTTGCACGGTCGTTGTTTCTGGGTTTACTGGTAGCATGGTTGACTGTATTTATCACAGTGCGAGTATTTGACTCTCGACCTGAGCCCCAGAACCTGCCTTGTACGGATTCAGCTTGAACGGAGTGATCCGCCAGTTTCCTTTGGCTGTTGCAACCAATCCCAGGCTTTGGAACACATCCGGCCCACGCTCGACGGCCGATCAGTTCGAAATCCCTGAACGGTATGGCCGCTGCCGCCACTGTGCCTGTGCGGTATCCAGGCACAGCAACGTGGACGTCGCTGCCCCTGATACCAGCAGATTGTACATTCTGTACTGCATGTCTCATTCAATATTGACGACGAATTCACCGCTTCTCGCGACACAGACACCGTTCTTGACAACGAAACATTCCACCCAATGCATCCCTGGGAATTTAGT